>JALOAG010000005.1 GCA_023228875.1 Bacteroidia bacterium
CCTTATTCCCTTTAATATGTAAAGTCAAATATCCATAAGGCATAAGAGTAACATTCATCGTGCTTTTGCCTTTGCTGTTAAAGGTAATACGCGGGAAGCTGGATTTTTCAAAATACTTCTGGTTTTCCTTGGCTACAAGTTCATAGTAGTTCTTATTTTCATCAGCCTTAAAGCGGTAGCTAAACGAACCGTTTTCATCAGTATAGCCACTTATTATTGTCTTTGCTCCCCAGCCGGAGAAATCTTCTCTACTTGTTTCTAATACGCCAACCAAGGCGTGTGGTATAGGCTTGCCCGTGAGTTCATCCAACACCTTACCGCTAATTTCATATTCGCCATCGTAAGGTCCTATTTTCTTACACTCCGTTAAAAGGATCATTAAGATGCTAAAAATGAGATAAATAGAAATTGTGTGTTTCATTGTAACCTGTGTTTTATGTAAGACAAAGATAAAGTAAAATCGGATAAAACAAGTTTTTTAAGGAGAAAGTAATCCATACCCACTTTGTCCATAAACAATCCGGAGGTTATGTAAGAAGATGTGTCCAATGGAGCATAGAACCAATCTAAAACGTTTTTGAGATTGGCATTACTGTCAAGTTCCTGAGCATTTGCGTTGACCGCAAAAGCGAGTACTACAGTTGTTGTAATGAGTTTGAGGCTTTTCATAAAATTAATGTTTTGTTGATTATATTCATATCAGTATATTTTATAAGCTCTCACATCATGTCTCCTACCACGTCTTTGCGAGAAGGCTGGGGTGTTTAAAATTCTATTTTGTGGTATATGGTATCAAAAGGCTGTGGGGGGGGCAGGGTGTCAGAATATCTAGTTTTTACGGGCTCTCCATTGGCATCATAATATTGAAGTACGCTGTAATGGATTTCGCAGGCATGTGTTGGTCTAATAGTAAATATTTTGATGGTGTCGCATCCTGTACGAAAGTCGCCAAGATTACCCCCCCCTCCTGTATATGATACCCCCCCCCATTGACAATCCGCCTTTATTCCCAACGATATGGAGATTGAGATAGCCATAAGGAGTAAGCATGGCATCTACCGTGCTCTTGCCTTTGACTGATATATCCAAGTCTTCGGGCATCGATTCAAAATAACGTGGAGCATTGACTAAAAATTCGTATCTGTATTCTTCGCTTACATGAAATGAAATGGAATACTCTCCCTTGCTATCTGTATATCCAACTCCAACGGTTCTGGCTCCCCATCCATAGAAGTCGTTTTTACTTATTTCCATTACTCCCACACTCGCTCCTTTAATAGGCTTTTTGCTTATTATATCGGTTACGTTAAAGGTAAGTTTGTATTCTCCCTCAAATGAATCTTTCTTGCAGGAATGTATCGTAAATATCGCTACAATGCTTAATAAGAGTAGGGTTTTAATCGTTTTCATTGTAATGAAATTTATAGGTTAATTAATAAGTAAAATCAAATCTTCCATCTGTTACTTTGACGGTGTCTCCTTCTTTGTTTATAGCATCAAAATAAAATGTGCCGGAAACTATTCTGGCTACTGTATCAAGCCTCAAAATATTCATACGACCACAGTCTGGATTAGGGACTCTCCATGAATCACAAACTGTTTCACCTGATTGATTTATAATCGATAAGCCGACTCGATTCATATCGAAGAAATTGCCAAGTAAATAAGGGTCAGTGTATAATATATATTCTCCTACATCAAAAACGCGTTTATAAACATATAAGCCAACAGATTTAAACCCGCTACCAATCTCATCTTCCATAGTACCTCCTACTTGAAGAGTTCCATTTGTATCCTCCCATTTTACTCCATAATAAAACGCTCCGAAATTATCCTTAATGGCTTTTCTTGGGAAGGGTACAAGCAGTTCTCCGTCCACATAGCACCCAAAGGTGTTTTTACCTTCGGTAGTAATGGGTGGAAGTTCGGTGGGGCGTTTTTGTTTAAATATATTTGTCGTCCATTTTTTCTCTTTCTTGCAAGAGCTAAAGCATAGCAAGGATGCGATGCTTAATAAGAATAGGGTTTTAATTGTTTTCATTGTAATGAAATTTATAGGTTAATTAATAAGTAAAATCAAATCTTCCGTCTGTTACTTTGACGGTGTCGCCTTCTTTGTTTATAGCATCAAAATAAAACGTGCCGGAAACTATTCTGGCTACTGTGTCGAGTCTCAAAATATTCATACGACCACAGTCTGGATTAGGGACACCCCAAGAGTCAAAAGTTGTATTGCCTGATTGGTCTTTAATAAAAGTTCTTAAATTATTACTGCTAAAAAAATCACTACTAGGGTATCCATCAGAAGAATCTATATACAAAACATGTTCTCCTTCATCAAAAATACGTTTATATAGATATAGTCTAACATGCTTTAATTCAGAACTATTTTCTCCCTTCATAGTGCCTCCTATTTCAAGTGTTCCATTCAAATCCTCCCACTTTACTCCATAGTAAAATGCGAAAAAATTATCTTTAATAGCTTTTCGTGGGAAGGGTACAAGCAGTTCTCCGTCCACATAGCACCCAAAGGTGTTTTTGCCTTCGGTAGTAATGGGTGGAAGTTCGGTGGGGCGTTTTTGTTTAAATATATTTGTCGTCCCTTTTTTCTCTTTCTTGCAAGAACTAAAGCATAGCAAGGATACGATGCTTAATAAGAGTAAGGTTTTGACATGGTTTTTCATATTTGTTTTAAGTTTTGAGTAAGACAAAGATAAAATAAAATCCGATAAAATAAGTTTTTTTACCAAATACGCAAGAGACTACACTTTATCATAAAGTATAAAGAATCTGTAGGGAGAGTCCCTATCAGTTTTCCTCTAACTTGAATGCAATATTAACCAACTGATACTTGCTCAAATCTGGGTCTTTGTCAATGTCAGATAACAATCCGTAAAATGCCTTTGATTTATTGAGTGTTAAAGATAATTTGCCGTTCACGACTTTGACAGAAAGTGTTGCCCCTCCTTTTGCCAATGCTACATAATCTCCATCAAAAAATAAAATTTTAGCTTCGTCTCCTTTGAGGGTATCTTTGTATCCTACCTGACCAAACTTAGCTTCGTTCAGAATTACCTTATACGTACGGTCGGTCGTTGGTCTTGTTTTCCCTAAATTGATAAGGATTGTGGATTTTTTGTCTTGATTTTCTGCTTTAATCAATGTAACAGTTGTGTCGCCATTCGAGTCGTAAACAAAACAGGTGTCCTGTGTAAATGTGTTGTCCTTGATGGTCCATTCTTTCTCGGAAGGTTCTTTAAAATTGTCAATTTTGTCCTCAACTTTTTTACAGGAGTGGAGAGCAATGCTGAAGGAGATAATCCCGAGCATTAAATACATTTTGTTTTTCATGATTATAGTAGTTGTTTGTGAGTGCACAATAAAATATAAATTGGCTTTCTATTGTATATATTCGAAAGAATAACACATAAAAACACCAAATATAGTAATATTGTCCCCAAAATATAAGCAAAAACTTCCTGTTATTTCAGCAAATACAGCGGAGCACTTTCTGTCAGGTTGCGGTGTTTGTCTTTGAACTTATAGGAGTAGGAAACCTGCACCAGATAAATTCCCAATTCACAAGGCATTCCCATATAGGTTCCGTCCCATCCGGGGTCATTTTGTGTGCCGTCATATACAATCTGCCCCCATCGGTTAAAGATTTGGATGTGATAGTTTTCAACATCATAGGTAATAGGCTTGTAATAATCATTAAGCCCATCCTTATTGGGACTGAATGCGGTTGGCAAATAGAGCCGGCAATTGTTCTCGCTATATTCAATATATACTGAATCGGTTGCGGAACCACAGAAGTTTGTTACTGTAACCTTGTATATACCGGGACGTTTTACAAGGTACTTCGCCTCCTTTTTTTTATCCTGCCACTCATAAGTGCTGTTCCAAAAACTTACATCAAACTCTAACATTTCATATTTGCAAAGCATAGTATCAGAACCCAAGAATACTGATGGGGCAGGGTAAACCTGTGTGATTTGTGAACTCGAGTCTAAACACCCGTCCACCACGACTTTGTATTCCACTGTGTCGCGCCAGAGTATTTGAGGCATGTATAAGTTGTTGATGATGTTTTTGCCATAGAAAGTTCCTCCGGGTGTTGTGGGAATGAAACTGACGGAGTCTTTGTTATTACAATAATATAAAGCAAGTTTTTCAAAACCGGGATCAGGCATTGGTTTGACATAAATTGTTCTAATCGCAGTGTCCCCACATCCCAATTCTGATATGATTTGATGTTCTATGGTGTGGTAACCGATTGTATTGAATTTGTAGGCTGTGTTTTTTGAGGTTGCTGTACTGTCATTACCAATGAGCCAACGATAGCTAATCAGGTTCAACGTGTCGGTTGATTGGTCTGTAAAAACAAATAGGTTTGTGTATAAGCATTGTGATGTGTCATTAATGTCAAAGTTGGCTTTAGGTTTGGGATAGATGTCCACGAAGTTGATGGTTGAATCCAAGCAACCGCTGTCAGAGTATGATAATAGACTTATGCGGTATTTACCACTGCTTCCATAATGTTGAGCAGTGTTTTTGCTTGTGTCAAAATTTCCATTGCCAAAATTCCACTGTTGTGCAATGATGTTACCTTCACTGATTATAGATTGGTTTATAAATCTAAAATTCTGTGTATTGATACATTGAGCAGGGTTGTTTGCTGCAAAAACGCTGGTTGGATTTGCCCAGATGCGAATAGGTTTAATGCTCGAATCCACACATCCGAAGTTAGAAGTAGTTATCATTTTTACATCATAACTTCCAATTGCAGTATATCGATGGTATGCGGAATCGTTGTTGTCGGTTGCTCCATCCCCAAAATCCCAGGAATATGTAAGAGTTCCGTAAGCAATGTTTGATAGGGTTGTAAACTTATATTGGTTTTCGTTGAGACATTGTTTCTCTGTGTTGATTGAAAAATCAGGGGCGGGTTTAGGATATACTTTGACTGTGTGCGAAGCAGTATCAATACAACCAAAGTTTGAGGTTGACCTTAGTAAAATCTTATACGTTCCATAAGCCGCATAACTGATTTGTGTGTCTTTGCTTATTGCATACTCGCCATTGCCTAAGTCCCAATAATGAGTAAGATAGCCATAAGGAATGGTGCTGATATTTTGTAATTCATAAAGATTGCCAGTTAAGCACTGCCCGGAGTCATTGATATTAAAATCTACAAAGGGTTTTGGGTGTACTATGACAGGCACTTCGATAGTGTCTTTGCATGCGTGCTCAGAAATTGCCAACAACCTGATTTGGAATGTGTCGGCAATGGTATATGTGTGAGTAGGATGAGTAACAACTGTACCTTTACCATCACCGAATGTCCACTGGTAATTCAGTGTTCCATAAGGGATGGTGCTTAGGTTTGTAAATGAAAACAATTGGTTGTTTATACATTGTACTGAATCGTTAATTGCAAAACTTGCTTTTGGCTTTGGATGAACTACAACCGGACGTTGAACAGAATCAGCACAGCCGTAATTTGTTGTTGCGTAGAGAAAAATAGGGAATGTGCCATGTGTCGCAAATGAATAGTCAAATGAATCAATTGATTGCAAACTGTTCACAGCTTGTGTGGGTATATTCCATTCGAATGAAACAAAAGTGCCTTCATTGCTTGTCCCATTGCAGGTAAATTTGAACAGATTCGGATTGATACACTGTTTGTCATTGTTTACTGCAATAGAGGCAGTTGGTTTGGCTCTTACTGTAACAACTTTCGATATAGAATCAACACAACCTAAGGAGGAAGTAGCAATTAATTGCACCTTTGGTTTACCCGAGATTGTATATGTGTTATTGGGGTTTGCCACAATACTGTTTTGTCCATCACCAAAGTTCCATTTGTATGTAAGAATACCTTTGCCGACAGAGGAGTGGTTCGAAAAAATAAATAAGTTGTTTATTTGACATTGTTCATCATCATTGACTGTAAATGCAGGAACGGGTTTTGGATATACTTCGATTGTATATGTAACGGTATCTGCACAGCCTAGACTTGACATTACACGGAGTGTTGTGGTGTAAAAACCGGCTGAATCAAAAGTAGTAGTTGGTGTTTTTGAGCTGCTGGTTTTGCCGTTTCCGAACTCCCAATCGCTTGTCCAAGTTGGATATTTTGCTAATGTTGTTAAATCAGTAAAAGCAAAGTTTTGATTGTTTACACATTGAGCAGGAATGTTTACCCCAATCTTTGCAATAGGCATGGGTAACACCTCAACTGTTTTATAAATGGTGTCTGTGCATGAGTTGGAAGATTGAGCAATCATGCGAACGGTATGCACCCCTGTATCAGCAAAGCTGTATTGAAGTACACTGTCGGTAAAGTTATTTCCTTTTATCAACCATGTTCTGGCTTGTGTACCAAAGGTGTTGTCAATGAATGTAAATTTATTTCCAAGATAACATTGTTGATTATCATCAATGGAAAACAGTGCGAATGGATTAGATTGTACCTTGATGCTCTGTGTGGTTGTGTCAGCACACCCAAACGCAGAGGTTGTGATGAGTGTAATTGGATAGGTGCCGGTATCTGCATAAGTATGGGTAGGTGAGGTTAACGCGCTGGAATTTCCATCACCAAATTTCCATTGTGAAGCAAAAGTGCCGGATTGGATTGAGGTGGTATTTGTAAATGCAAAGAGTTGTTCGTTAAAACATTGAGTGGCGTTGTTTGGAGTAAAATTTGGGACAGGCGTAGGGTTAATTACTATGCCTTTTGTTATTGAGTCAGTACAGCCAAAATCGCTGGTGGCTTTTAATTTTATATTGAATGTGCCCTGCAACGCAAAACTATGCAACGGTTCAAAGTCAGTGGAAGTGGCTACTCCTGCAAGGTTCCATGCATAGCTTAAACCGGTGTCGGGGACAGAACTTAGATTAGAAATAAGCAAATCTTGGCGTGAGCACCGATGTCCTACATTGTACTGTACAGAGGGTTTGTGATGAACAATAACAGTTTTAGAAACCGAGTCTGAACAGCCGGCTAAGTTTGTGATAATTAATTTCACATTATACGAACCGCCTTTGTTGAATTTTTTATTTTCTATATCAAAATTGCCATAAGTGCTATCGCCAAAATTCCAGTCCCATTTTACAATCACATCATTAAATGCTTTTGAAGAATCTTTAAAAACAATAGGAACTCCGGCACATTCATTTGTAAATGTAAAATCAGGTACCGGAGTCGGTGAAATTACAATCATACGTTTGATGCTGTCCGAACAACCATTTAAGGTATGGATAGTCAGTGTAACTACATATCGCCCTGTGTCATTGTAATGATGGAGCGGATCGTTGTCCCCGGAAGTGTATCCATCACCAAAATCCCACAATACAGAAGATATGGTAGATGTGCCTATGTAAGTTGTGTTTGTGAATTGAGTGTTACTGGTAAAACAATTTGTAACGTGTTTGAAATTAACCTTAGGTGTTTCAAGTACTGTAATTTGTCTGAAAGGAGCCGGAATTGAATCCGGAAAAGTGTTAGAGCATGTAATGGTTACACCATTTCTCACATAAGTCCCTTGTGCGGTGAGCGTAGGGAAATATTGCCCAAATTGATTATATGTAAAACTAACATTCGCTGCTGAGCTTGTGTTAAACACATTGCCGCTACTGTCCTTGTATCGCCAAATATAATTCGTTGCACCCGTGCTGTTGTTTGTAAATTCCACATATAATGGTTGGCACCCTATTGAGTCAAAAGTGAAATTGTAATGCGCTTTTGGTCCCAGTACTGTAATGCTCTTAAAGGCAGTATCTGCGCAACCCAAGTCATTTGTTGCAACCAATGTAACCGGATAGCTGCCTTCTTTCATGAGCATGAGTGGGTTGGGGAGTAAGTTTGTTGGCAAAGTATTGCCAAAATCCCATTTGTAAGTAATGTTACCTGATGTGTCTTGAGGAAAGGAGCTGGTGCTGTCAAAGCGTGAAACCAATGACTTAAATTGAATAGATTGAGCGCATACAAATGAGTCAAAGTCAGTTTCAATAGCTGCTTGAATATATTTTACCCTGACAGCATTATTCATTGAAAATGTGTCTTTACAACCAACGCTGTCTTCAACGGCAATCGCAACATTGTAAACACCTCCTTTTGTGTATTGAAAAGAAAAAGGAGGTAAGCCTAAATCTCTGAATCCTGCTCCATCTCCCATATCCCAAAATATTTTCTCCTTACCTGCTTTTATACGGTTTGAATCGTTCCAATACATTGTTGGATTATTAAAATACGATACCTGAGGGAGCAGTGGTGTGGGAAGGTTCGTACAAACTTTGTTCCCTGTTATGACATCGCCAATTTCAAAAAAGGTATAAAAACCCACTTTAATTCTCTTTGAGAACGAAGTAGAGCAACCGGAATCGGTGTGTACGACTGCTGTAATATCATAAATGCCGGATGTTTTAAATTGATGTTGAATAGGCAAGGTTGTGTTATTTCCAACAAGGGTGTCGTGTTGCCCATCTCCCCAATACCACTCCACTTTGTCTATAGCTTGTTGCAAGGTGTCTTTGAAACGGAAAGTGAAAGTTGAACCGGCACAATATTGCAATGTAGAGTCGTAGTCTGAAACAAACTCAGGATCGAACATTTCAAACTGAATAAAATGATGATACCAAGCAGTGTCTCTACATACATTGTTGCTTGAATCCCTTCCGTTTTCAATTATTAATCCTATTGTAATAAATCCGTTTGAGTCTGCGGGTCTATTTGCAAAAGTGTAAAAATGCGAATCTGCATAAGACTCCCAAAAAGAATTAAAACTGCCGGATTGGGCTGCATTCAGTGAGTCCCACATCACCCACCAGCGTTGTCTGCCGCAGCTTGGTTGGGTTTGAGAAAGATTCAGTACTACGGCATTCGATTTGTCATCCCCATAACTTAAGCAAGTGCGTACTTTATTCAATGTCATACCTGCTCTTGGAGGTAGTGCAGTTAAGTCAATATCTGCTTTAGGTGGCATTAATGGCAGAGAAATATAGGTCGAGTCTGCACAACCTAACACAGTGTCTTGTACTACGAGTTTTGCAAAGTAGCATTGTTCTTTGCCCGGAGAGTAGAAATGTTGGGTCAAAATACTGTCTGTACTGTATCTGCAATTCATCCCTACATTAATACCCAATGCTAAGTTCGTTGTGCAGGCAGGTGCGTAGATATCTCCAAAATCCCAAAATGTCATTCTGCTTTGGTTGAAATCATATAGGCTGGCATTGGTGAAATATACGGTGTCTTTTATTTGACATTGATAACGGTTAATGATATTGTTACCTATGGCTCTTGGACCCACAATGGTTACGGTGTCATAAACAGTGTCCTTAATGCAGCCTCCTACATTTACTCTCACCCTTGGGTAATATGTTCCCGGATTATAGTAATGTTTACTTGTGTTCCATGTATAAGATGTGTCTCCATCAGTCCAATACCATCGTATGTCACCTCCAAGTATTGGAGTTTGTGAGTAGTATAAGCGGTTGTCGCTTCGGCAATAACTAGAGAGGCTGTCCAACTTCGCATCAATGTCAAAGTTGATATTGTTGACTAAGTTCACAAATGTTGTATCCGCATGACACCCTAAGTCGCTTTCGATTCCAAGTGTAACTGAAAATGTTCCGTTGAACGTGTATGTGTGCGCTACATTCCATTGTGTTGAATCTAAATTTCCATCTCCAAAATCCCATTTGAATTTTGTGATTGATGGTGGCGTATAGTTACTTTTATTAGTGAAATTGACCGGGGTTGCAAAGCAGCCTTCGAACCTGTCTGCAATAAAATTAGCGCGAACAATCGGATGTATTGTAATCAAACTGTCTAAGGTGCTTGAATTTTCGCATCCGTTCGAATCAATTGCCTGATAAGATACGGTGTAAATTCCCCCTGCTGTGTCGCTGTATGTATAGCAAATGCTTGTGTCTGACAGAGAAAAGGTGTTGTTTTGAGTACCATCTCCAAAAATGAACGTACGGTAACTTAAATTCTTTTCACGTCCGTCAAATTCAAAACAGAATTGATTGTTGGTAAAACATTGTACACTGTCGCTTAGTAACCTAAAATTGGTATTGGGTTTACCTGAAATTTTAATACTGTCCATTGTTGTGTAACAAGTACTACTATCAGGGTATGTAATCAAAAGTGAAACCGGATACAAACCTTGTGTTGCGTATTGATAAGTCGGTGCGGATTGACTGCTGGAAGAGCCATCTCCAAAATTCCATTTAAACACAATGCCGGGCACGCTTCCCGATTGCAGGCTGTATTGTATGTCTTGTTCTATACAGGTTGTTGCCTTGTCAGACGTGATTTCAGGCAAAGGAAAAATGGAGATACTCTTGATTGCACTGTCTCTGCATCCGTTGATTGTTGTTACTGTAGCATTGATAATGGTTGTGCCTGTGTCGTTAAATGAATAGGAAAGGGTTGTGCCGGAGTCAATCAGCGCGTTGTCAGCGTACCAATAAATTTGCTTTATTGTATCTAAGGAATCTAAATCAAACGTGGAAGTAAAAGTTGAAAGGAGATTTTTACAGTTGTTTATAAAAGAAAATGAAATTTGAGGATTTTGCAGCACTATCACTTGCTTGATGATTGTATCTGCACAGGCAGAGTCTGAAACAATCAATTGCACTTTGTAAATACCGGGTGAGGTGAAAAAATGTTTTGGATTGCTTAGCGTGTCAATGTTTTTAGCACCGGATGCAGGATTGTTAAAATTCCATTGAAAATGCTTGCCATTGCCGGTAAAAGTAAAATATGAGGTGTCTTTATTGCAAATCGTTGAAGCGGAACTAAAGTCTGCAACGCATTGTCCCATCGAGTTGTAGGTAAAACAAATGAGGAGAAAAAAGAAAATAAAATGCAATATGGTCGTGAAGAGTCTCATGGAGAAAAAGAAAGGCAAAATTAACCTAATTTTAAGGATACTATCATTGGGTTTATCAAGATTTCATTCACAAAAACTATCAGATAGGAATGTGTTATTCGTTTGCAAGGAAGAGCTGCGTAAAATATGTTTTTTATTATGCGTAATAAAGTGAGTAGAGAAGATTGTGAAAGAGTAGAGAGAGGTGAATGTCTTTATAGTAAAAGAAAAGTGGACTCGTAAGTGTGTGTTTGCATATTATTTAGTAAATATATTGAGATCGTTTGTAAAATTTAGAAAGGTTAAATATGTTGTTTTATTACTTTTGTGCCCACAAAACAAACTAGAATGAGAAATGAATTAGAAAAACTTCAATTTTTTCAAACAATACGTATGAGATTTGGAGTTTTGCTGTTACTGTCATTAAACTTCACAATTGCGTTAGCACAAAGACCATTTATCACCGAATGGAACACAGGTACAACAACCTCTATCACCATACCAACTACAGGCAGTGGATATTCTTATGATGTGTATTGGGAAGAAATAGGAAACCCGAGTAATAATGGAACTGTAACAGGGCAATCGGGCAGTACGACAATTGGTGGACTCACTTCGAACAAAGACTACAGAATAGAAATCAAAGGGACTTTTCCAAGAATATATTTCAACAATACTGGTGACACAGCTAAAATCAAGAGAATCACCCAGTGGGGCGATATAGCATGGAGTAGTTTTAGCGGTGCTTTTTATGGATGTTCTAATTTAGATGTTACGGCATCTGATACACCAATTTTGAGTTCGGTAACCAGTTTGTTTTCAATGTTTAGGTCATGTACCTCTTTCACTGGTTCCGGAGCAAATTGGAATTGGCATGTATCTTCAGTAGCCAATATGAGCTAAACATTTGCAAATGCCAGTTCATTTAATCAGAATATAGGAGGTTGGAATGTTGCTGGTGTAACCAATATGCGTTCTATGTTTTCTGGAGCAAGTTCTTTTAATCAAAATATAGGCAGTTGGAATGTTTCTAAGGTAACAGATATGAATGCAATGTTTCTTGGCGCAAATACTTTTAATCAGAATATTGGAAGTTGGAATGTATCCAAAGTAACTAATATGCAAGACATGTTTAATAATGCAAATGCATTCAATCAGAATATAGGGAGTTGGAATGTTGGCAGTGTAACCAATATGAGTTATATGTTTCAATATGCAAATGCTTTTAATCAGAATATTGGGAGTTGGAATGTTAGCAGCGTATCCAATATGATAAATATGTTTCACAGAGCTCGCGCATTTAACCAGGATATAGGGAATTGGGATGTTTCCAAAGTTACGAACATGAATAATATGTTCAATGAAGCAAGTTCATTTAATCAGGATATAGGGAGTTGGGATTTGAAGAGTGTAACAAGCCTTCCGGTATGCTAACTTCCTGCGGTATGGATTGCTACCACTACGGACAAACGCTGGCAGGATGGGCAGCCGGAGCAAACACTCCAAGCAGTATAAGTTTGGGAGCGTCCGGTCTCAAATACAGCTCAGCCGCTGTTCCGGGTAGAAGCACCTTAATGGGTACAAAAAGTTGGACAATCACTGATGGCGGAGTAGATGATGCCAATTGCCCATGTGAGTGGATAGGTAAAACAAACTCTGATTGGGCAACTTCATCTAATTGGTACTTAAGCACACTACCATCATCAGGCAATTATCTAAAGATCTCAGATACAGCACAAAGAGACCTGGTGTTAGATCAAAATCGTACGATTGGTAAACTGACTTTTAGCAATACCTCCAAAAAGAAGGTGGTGTTAGGCGGATTTAATTTAACCGCTACTTCATTTGCAAATGCAAACAGCGATAACTATGTTCAAACCACGGGAGCGGGCGTGCTTAAGATGACGGTTGCTAATAGTTCCACGGTAATGTTTGCAGTAGGAAAATCGAGTTATAATCCCTTAGAGATAACGAACAATACGGGCAGTGGAGATGATTTTACTGTCAGAGTATTGGATGAGGCTTATGAAGGAGGTCTTACCGGGGGTGTTTTGATACCTTCTCACGTGAAACGTACATGGGATATAGGCAAGTCAAGTGCGAATGGAGGCAGTGGAATAAACTTTAAGTTTTATTGGAATGTAGGCGAAGTGAGTGGTAGTTTGCCCACACCTACCCTCAACCACTATGATGGCTCGGCTAGGGGTATAGCAATAGGCAGTAGCTCGTCTTTGGGCAATACCTTGACCCATACAGGTTATACAGGTGGTTTTTCGCCATTTGCCATAGGCGGAGGTCCCATACCCTTGCCTGTAGAGTTGCTCAACTTTGAAGCCAATCCAGATTATAGCACACGCAGTGTACATTTGACATGGCAAACAGCCCAAGAGATGAACAACAGCCATTTTGTTGTGATGCGCAGTGAGGAAGGGTCGGTGTGGGAAGACATCGGAGTAGTAGGCGGAGCAGGGAACAGCTATTCCTTGACAAGCTACCAAACGGAAGACATTCATCCGTCACTCACCAGCTATTACCGCTTGCGTCAGGTGGATAAGGACGGAACAAGCAGCCTGAGTGCAATCCGCTTTGTAACATTCACAGACAGCCAAACACAGACATTCAGCGTACAGCCGAATCCAAACACAGGCGTTATTACCGTAGCCGGCACCGTTGTAACCCCTTATTGTATCACCGACCTTCAAGGTAGGTTGCTCATGCAAGGCATATTGCATTCCGGCAATACAAATATCGACATGCGCCACTTAGCCAATGGATTGTATTTAATCAAAATCCAAGATAGGGTAGAGAAGATAGTGAAAGAGTAGAGAGGGGCACGACACACGTTATTTACCAAATATACTTCTTAGTGTACAAAACATTCGCAATACGGTTGTATTCTATTCAATCATGTGTTTTATTTGCAATTAAAAAAATAACAATGAAGAAAGGTTTAGATAAGTTAAAGTGGGTATTGATCTTGTTGGTGTTACACACGCACGCCATTCAGGCTCAAACAACAAATACTAAAAAATATAACTCCTTGCTATGGGAAATTACTTCTCCCCAAAATCCAACGAAAAAATCATATCTTTATGGAACCATGCATGTCAGCAGCAAACTTGCATTTAATTTAAGTGATACCTTTTTTATAGCATTGAATAATGCCGATATCATTGCGTTAGAGTCAGAGCCAACGATGTGGTTGCCCGAGGTGATGAATTTAAAATATGCCACTGAATATTTTGGCAACTATCCTAGTTACGCATACACAGACCGAGGCTTTTATCAGAGAATATTTCAGATTGTTCCGCCACAAAACAGCGAAATAGGTTCATCCATTTCCAGCAGGGATATCATGATTAATTCTCTCCAATACCGTAACGATCCTTATATGGCAGATTTTGAGGAAGATACCTATTTGGATATGTTTATTTATATGGCAGGAGCAAAAACGGGCAGAAAGGTAGTGGGTCTTGAGAATATTAACCATACAAATGATTTGAATAGAATTGCTCTTACAGAGAGAAAAAGTCGTAAGAACGACAAGCCAATGCCCCTTTGGTTGGAAGAAAGAATGAAGGAGCAAAGTATTAATGAAATTTTTGAGGATGCCTATCGCCAGCAGGATTTGGATATGATGTTGGAACTCCAAAACTTATTTTCATCAGAACACTATATTCAATGGTTTTTGAATGAGCGAAATCGCTTGATGGCAGACAGTTTGTATCAACTAATAAAAGATTATTCAGTTTTTACAGGCATTGGAGCGGCACATTTGGGAGGTGAGTTTGGTGTCATTGAATACCTCAGACAAAAGGGCTGCACTGTTAGACCTGTGAAGTTTCTAAAATCAGATTTTGCTGCCGATAATAAGAAACATTATGATTCTCTCAAAACCGGGTTAACTCTTACAAAACAAATGTCTCCTGATAATCAATTTTCGATTTCACTTCCGGCACCATTGTATGAATTACCATATAACGGAATGCATTTTTTGTGTTCGGAGATGACAAACGGTTCATTCTTTTCAGTGAATAAAATCAATACTTACAATGTAATCTCCGGCTTAAGTCAAGAATTGTATTTCGATAAAATTGACAGCTTGCTATTTGAAAACATCCCCGGAAAAATTCTCTCCAAAAAAGAGATTAAAAATGGAAAGTACAAAGGCATTGAAATTAAAAACCGAACCAAGACCGGAGACTTGCAGCATTATCAGATATATGTTACTCCATTTGAAATCATGATATTTAAGATGGGTGGCAGAGGGGATTTTATTGCCAACTGGTCAGATTCAGTTTTCTCGACATTAGAATTTACTGATTTTACTCATTCCAAGGAGTCATGGCAAAGGCAGTATTATATCTATGGAGGTTTTTCTGTAAAGTTGCCACCGGTTCATGTTTTTGATAACAATTCTCCTATTTCTGCTGCATACAATGTTCCAACGTTTCAGGGATTTGATAGTAAAAGCAACAGCCTCTTTTTGGTAACACGCGAGGAATTGATGGATATGTATTATATTGAAGAGGATAATTTTGAATTAGAGCGTACAGCAGAAAAATTAGCTAAGAAACACAAAAAAGAGTTGGCAGATAAGAAATTAGGACGTTTTAACGGCTTGCCTTCTGTAGATTTTACATTACTTCCGCAAAAAGGAGAAAAGGGAAGCCCTGTGTATTGTAAAATGATTTTGTCCGGTGGTTTTTATTATTTGATGGTAGCAAATACTCATAAAAATAAAAAGTTGGCAAATCGCTTTTTTGAATCATTCCAATTGGAGCCTTTCAAAAACCAAAAACCTTTCGAAAAACTCACAGATACACTTTTGTTTTTTTCTACTCTGACTTCAAAGGATATCAATGAAAGTGAAGTAAGAATTCCAAATAAAGTTGACGGTTTGCAGGATTATGAGAGTTATTCAGATATATACTTTTACAAATCTGAGACGGGTGAGAGAATAAGGGTGTACTTCAATAAATTTCATCAATATGAGTATTACCCTGATGCAGATTCACTTTTTAATGAAACTGTATCTGATATTTCAAATGATAATTCTCTCAGGGTGTTTTCTCAAAAACGTTATCAAAAGAACGGACAACATATTTTGGATGTTTATTTAGCTGATACCGGCAGTGCGAAACTCATAAGGTTTGTAAAAATTATTAAAAAAGAAGGAGATGCGCAGTATCTTCTTCGAACATTGGTAGATTCGTTTAAGCGCACTTCGCCATTTATAGATGCATTTATTGAGAATTTCACACCCATTGATTCGGTACTAGGGGCTTCTGTTTTTGTAAATAAAGGAGATTTGTTTTTGGATGATTTGTTTTCGGAGGATAGTACCAGATTTAAGAAAGCCATTACATCGTTAGATATTATTAATTTTAGCAGAGAGAACATTGACAGGGTGGTTGAAATAATTCAAACCTATCCTTTTAAAGAAAAAAAGCGCGAATATTTGCAACAGGTGCTGATTGACAAGTTGGCTAAAATTAAAGACAGCAGACTGATTGACTTTGCAAAAAAACTGTATTTAAACCATCCGAATAATTACCCGATACAAGTCAGTGCCCTTTCGGTTTTGTGTTCTCAAAGCAGTATGCAAGCAATAGAGGCGTTAAAGGTGATTATGGACAAGGATTTGCCTTTTGTGATGGATAATGACAGGTATGTATTGTCTCCACTCCGCCTTGATAGTATTAGACTTTGGTCAAATATGTATCCTCAAATGTTTGAATACGAGCATATACAAGAGTATAAAAATTTGATACTGTTAGACTTGTCAAATATGTTGGATAGTGGGATTATTGACGGAAGTTTTTATCGCACATTTTTACCAAAATTGATAGAAGAATCACAATTTGTATTAAAGAAATACCTTGCCAATGAACAAAAGGCAATTTTAGCAAAAGACAAAAAAGAAGCATTGGATGAAAGCACTACCACATCAGCAGGCTACAATGCCAACCAATCTTTGATACAGAAGTATAAACTGCTTCTCCCAAATATTGCAAATACTGAGGTGGCTGAGCTTGTTAAGAGTTATGATACCAGCATTACTTCAGAACCCAACCAGATTCAAATGATAAGGTATAAATTAGTAAACAAATTGCCGGTGGATACTGCATTGATTAGCAAAATTGCTGCGCAACCCAACTATTTTTTAACTTTATACAAAAACTTAGACGAGGTAAACGGACTTTCATACATTCCTGCAAAATATCTCACTGATGAACTGCTCTCAAAACTATCCTTCAATGTAGGAGTGAGCACTTTTTTCAATCTAGAAAAAGATACTTTTAAGATGCTGTCTTACACTGCAGAATCAGTGAAAGGAAAGGAGTATAAAGTATTTCTCTATGAAATTAATAGATATATCAGTAGCGGTAATGCCAAGAAAAATTATTTTAATCCCTCTGACTACAAGCATTACGCGCTGATTGCTGTGGAGGTGAAGAACGGCAAATTGACCCCCACAGGTGATGTTTTTACACAACGAGTTACAATTGAAAATCCTGAGAAAAAGGATAAGTATTTAGAGGAATTGTTAGAAGAATTTAAGGTTAGAGGCAGAGAACGTGCATTGGCTTCTGATGTCAATGAATATTATTCCTATTGGTAGCCTTAAATAATAGGCTAATCAGCATCTAATTCTTTGAGAATTTTGTTTACATCCTCTTCTGTAGAGCTCAGTTTCGTTTTGCATATTTTGATAAGATGAGTAGCGCGTTTTACTTTGTTTGATAGCTCATCCACTGAGATTGAGCCTTTTTCGATTTCTGCTACAATGTTTTGTAACTCTTCAAATGCTTGGGTGTATGTAATTTGTTCAGTCATGTTGAGTTGTTTGTGATTTGTTTTTGATAATACTTGTAAATGAACCTTTAAACAACAATGTTTCAACGCTGTCACCCTCAGCAATTTCATCTGTGTTTGTAATGGCTTTGTTGTTGAGTCGTGTGATGCTGTACCCTCGTTTTAAAACTGTGTCGGGGCTCATGTTGTGAACGTTTTTTTCAATATTGATGAGGTATTGTTGTTGTTGTTTGAGAAAGTTGTTTGAGTAAATGTTAATATTTGAAATAAGTTGATTTGCGGTGTCGGTTTCTCTTTGAATTTTATAGGATAAGTCTTTCTGTAATTCTCTTCTTAGTTGTGTCATGTACTTTTTTTCGTGAATGAGAAACCCAAGTGTTTTATGCACAATACTGCGGCTTATGGTAGAGAGAATATTCATGCTTTGTATGACTCTGCCTTGAGTGATAGACCGAAAGAGCTTCATTGTGTTGTATAACTCTTGTTGCAGGGATGCGAGCAAATTTTGTATCTTGTTTTTAATAATCTCTGTTGCTTGTTGTATTGTTACTGCAACATTGTGATAACTTTGAATGAGCAGTTCAGCGAGTTTGGTAGGAGTAATTGCATCTTGAAATGCAACCATTTCAGCAACAGTTTCATTGGTTGAATGTCCAATGCCGGTTATGATAGGTAAAGGGAATGTTGCTATTTCGCGTGCTAAGTCATAATTGTTGTAACAAGATAGTCCCAGGTCTGCACCGCCTCCGCGTACAATAACAACCAAGTCAAAATGCTCTTTCACTTTGCTGATATTATTGAGTTGTTGTATGATGCCTTTGACTGCCCCTTCTCCTTGAAGCAATGATGGAAATAGCATGAGGAAAAAACAATAACCCCATTGGGTTGAAGCAGCATGAAGCACTTGGGTAAAGTCTGCATATCCTTTACTAGTTTCAACTGAAATGATTGCAATACGTTGTGGCAATAAAGGGAGCTTCAATGCCTTGTTTTGAAAAAAAAGACCTTCATTTTTTAGTCTTTGGATGGTAGATTGTTTTTCTTTTTCTAAATCTCCTAAGGTGTAATTTGGGTCAATGTCTTGAATGTTAAGGGTAATACCATGCTCCGGTGAATAGGAAATCTTTGCTGCTATCAACACTTTAATGCCTTCTTTTAAAGGCTCTTGTAATGTTCTTATAAATGCATTGTTAATTCTGATGAAATCAAGCCTCCAGATGGTAGAGCGAATTTGTGCAACTACTTTTCCGTCTATTTTCTCTACCAAATCAGGATAGCAATGTCCGCTGTGTTTATATAAATTTAGTTTGATTATTTCTGCTTTTATCCAATAGGTACTGCTATATCTTTCCATAATGGTTTTTTGTATGCTTTTGGATACTTCATAAAGCGAAAAGACTTGCTTGCCATCAATGGTTTCTGACATGGATAAACTTTAACAGAGGCAAAGATATATGATTACATAAATGAAATAATGATAATAAGCCGGTACTTTATCTGATATCATAATGCCTAATGAGTAACTCTCTATATTTTCTAAAGATTTTGTTCTTTGTGATGAATCCAACATATTGTTTTTGTTGATTTACTACCGGTAGAATCCTTGTATTTCTTTGATCCATAAGCTGGATAGCTTTTTTCATTGGAAGGTCAATCAGGATGACATCTTTAGTTGGTTGAACAATTTCGCCAATTTTTTTTGTTTGTCTATTTCCGTCTTCATTCAAAAGGAAAGGAATCAAATCTTCAATAGTAAACATTCCTTTGAACACATTTTGCTCGTCAACAACTGCATACATTTGTCGGTCAGAACCCATAATGGCATTGCGTGTTTCGGCTATGGTATCAGTTGTTTTAAGAACCACAAAATCATTTTCAACTAATTGAGCGATTTGCATGTTGTTTAATATGCTTTCATCTTTGTTTGCATCTTCAATTAAACTTCCTTGCTCAACCAACTCTTTGGTATAGATAGAGTATTTTCTAATTTTTTTATTTATAAAAAATGTAAAAGCAGAAACTACCATTAAAGGAACTATCAATGAATAACCTCCGGTGATTTCCGCTGCTAAAAAGATTCCTGTCAATGGAGCATGCATCATTCCGCTTACAGAAGCAGCCATACCAAAAATCATAAAGTTTGTAACATTCAATTCAACCCAGTGAGTTTGGTTTAGAGAATAAGCAAACACAAATCCTAATAAACCGCCCACACCAACACTTGGTCCGAACATTCCTCCATTGCCCCCACTGCCCATTGTGATAGAGCAGGCAGCAGTTTTAGCTAATAATGTTAACAATGCAAAAAGTAACAATGCTACAACCGATTGGTTGTAAGAAGCAAATAAACTATTGTCAAGAAGAGAATTGTAATTTTTGTCTAGCAAAGGCTGTATAGCGATATAACCTTCGCCATAGATTGCAGGGAAGAATGCAACTAAAATACCGAGTAAAATACCCCCGGTCAGGATTTTGGTAATAAGATTTTTTCTGGTGTCAAAGTAGTGATGTATTTTTTCATTCTGCCAGCTGAAATATACTGTATAAAATCCGGCTATCACTCCGAAAATAACATACATCCAAAATGAGTTTAAAGACCATTCATTGGGTACCAATATAAACAGTGGCTCACTGTGTGTAAGTTTGGTAACAACAGAAGCAAATGCAGCAGAAATTAGAATTGGAATAATTGCCGGAATGGAGAACGTTGGCAATAGGACTTCTGCGGCAAAAATCATCCCTGCAAAAGGACTGTTGAAAGCACCCGAAATACCCGCTGCACCTCCACAAGCTAATAGCAGTGTGGTTTCTCTGTAATTCAATCCGAAGATTCTCCCAATATTTGAGCCGATAGATGCTCCGCTGGAAACCGATGGTGCTTCTAATCCTGCCGAACCTCCCATCCCAACAGTAAGTGCACTTGTAATCACTTGGCTGTATATGTTGTGAAAGTCCAATCGGCTTTGCTTGTGGACTACACTTTTTATCAAAGGTGTGATGCCTGATTGGAAGCTACGCTTGCGGATAAAGAGTTTAATATATAAGGTGGTGAGGATGATACCAATTAACGGGAAAAAGAAATACAAGTAGTATTTGTATTCCCAATGGAAATCATTTTGAAGGAAACTAGCAACGGAGTGTGTAAGCACTTTTAATAGAGAGGCAGCTAAACCACCCAACAGCCCAACAATCACTGCGGCAATCATCAAGAAGTTTTCTTGAGAGATATGTCCCTTTCTCCAATGATTTATCCTGACTATATATCTGAAAACTTTTTCGTTCACTTTGAAAAATGCCTTTGATTGTTTGTGCAAAAATATACTGTGCGCAATGAAACGGTAAAAAAGTTCAAAAATGTATGGGTAAATGGAGGGCTTAAAAGTACTTGCCCTTTTGATATTTAATTATTTAGAAGCGTACTTTTTCTTGCGAATGAAAGCGTTAATCACCCCAAAAAGAACCAGAAGAAGCACAGGTAGTCCAAGATTAAAGAACTGCCAATAGGTGCGTTCTTCTTTCACTTTTTCTTTATCCAATAAGCGCAAAATGATTTCCTTAGAGCGAATTTCAATAAGTCCGGAGTCGTCAAGTAAGTAGTCAAAACAATTGAGTAGAAATTTCTTGTTTCCAAAAATCCTTCCGGTAATATGATCCTTACCCAATTCCAGATACCCCCCTTGGCTGCTCACATGATTTCGGGCAATATCGCCATCTGCAATTACAATGATATTTCCTTTGCCACTTTCTTTGAATGGCAGGTCAGAGCGCACATTCCTACGTGCGAATGCACTTTTAAAAGTGCCTTCTAACAAGACTCCGGCTACTTGAGGTCCTCCATTAAATGTACCTAAGAAACTTTGGTCGTTAGAGCGTATTTTGTCAATAATGCTAAATTCTACTAATGCAGGTGCATTTGAAATTCTGGTTTTGTCTGAGCTAATGAGTAGGGGCGTTGCTTTGATGTCTTCCTTGTTTAAAATTTTAAGTGTACCTCCAAATCTTGACCAAACACCTTCTATGTTACGATTAATAGGATGTCGAGACAGTGTAGGATGTGCGGTAAAAACTGGGAAATAAACCCAAGGGAAATTGCGATAACTGTTTGCAGAGTATGGGTCGCGAAGAGCAATGTCATTGCATCTGAAATCTTGTAATAAATCAACATTTACACGTATACCATAGTGGAAAAGTAACTCCCTAAGATTGTCAAGAGGGTAGTCCACAGCCACCATTCGTCCACCATTGCTCATCGAATCCATTTCTGCTTGTAAAGCATCTATAAACCATAAAGTGTTACCGCCTTGCATCATATATTGATCAATCAGAAATGCTTCTTCTTTTGTAAGGTCTCTACGCGGTTTTGCAATCACAACTGCATCATATTGATTGATTCGATTTTGTAAACCACTTAGGATAATCTTTGCGTTCTCTTCGTCATTGTCTGTAAATTTATCTGCATATAAAGCAATGGCAGCGGAGTCTCTCAAATCAATATTTAGATTATCTAATCTGTAAAAACTGCCTAATTCTTTTTTCAAATCATAGAGCGGCAATTCTCCTAATTCTCCGTGTCCTATTAAGAATCCTATACGTTTCTTTTGGTCTGCTTTGCATTTGCGTATGGCATGAGCAATCTCATACTCAAGATTTTCGATTGACTGGTTAATAGTAACTTCACTGGCTTGACCATATTCGGTTTTAAGCAGGTTTATTACAAAACTTTTACCGGTGCCATAAAATACCTCTGCACCGGGAATGATAAGATTACGTTTTTGAGATTCAATGTCTGCATCATCTACATCGTCATAAGGAGGTAGCCCTTTTTGTTCGAACTCTTGAAACAGTTGTTGTTTTTCTTTATTGTCTTTGCCGGCAAAAGGATCAGAGAATTCGTATTCAATTTTGTTGCCGGATGCTTCTCTATAATTAGAGAGCATGTCTAAGGTTGCATTCTTAAGTTGTTTGAATTTAGAACTTAATTCTCCATTAAGGTAAACTTTAATGTAGATATAGTCATCTACACTGGCTGCTAATTTCTTAGATGTCTCACTGAGTGTGAACCTTTTCTCTTTGGTCAAATCAAACTTGGTATAATATTGCGAACCAAGCAAGTTTGCTACTAGCACAATTGCAATCACAACTGCTAAGTCAATTAAACCCTTCACCCTATTCGTTTGCTTTTTACTCATGGTTTATTGTCTATTAGCGATTCTTAAAGAAATATTTTGTTAAACCCAGAAATACGATTGTCATCGAGATAAAATAAATCATATCTCTTGTGTCAATCACGCCCTTGCTGATAGATTGATAATGGTAGTTAATTCCTAACCATGCTGTAGTAAATTCGGAGTCTTTCAAAAATGATAAGTCAGAAAGGAAGTCAAATGCAATAAAAAAGAAGAAGCATAGAAACATAGAAAGAAGAAATGCAATAATCTGATTGTCGCTAAGGGCAGAGGCAAACGTACCTATTGCAACATAAATAGCCCCTAACATCAATAAACCAATGTATGAACCGAGTGTTGCCCCGGAATCAATACCGGTTTGTTCAGGATTAATAGATAATTTATTTACAGAGTAATAATAGAGTAGAGTAGGCAGTATAGAAAATAAGACTAATGTAAGCCCTGCCAGATATTTACCCATGATGATTGCAAGGTCTGAAACGGGACGTGTAGTAAGGGTCTCTATAGTTCCGCTTTTTCTTTCTTCTGAAAAACTACGCATGGTGATTGCAGATACAAGAAAAATAAAAATGATAGGGGCAATGGAAAAAAGAGGGTCGAGTGTTGCATAACCATTGTCCGGTACACTGGTGTCTTTAAACAACCATGTAAACATACCGGTTACAGTGAGAAACACAATAATGACTACGTAGGCAATGAGAGAGCTGAGAAAACTTCTTATTTCTTTTTTATAGATTGTCCACATGATGCGTTAGTTTTTGAAAGATATCCTCTAAAGTTTGTTTTTCTTCCTTCTGTTCTAAAATATAACCTTCTGCATTGGCTATTATTTTGTTCAGGGCTATTTTACAATCTTGTGCTTCGGTTGTTGTGATATGCCATGAGTTTGGCTTCGTTCCGGCTGTAATATTCGTAATTACTGAAATTGAGCTCAATACTGATTGGGGAACTTCTTTTGAAAACTCAACATAAATAACTGTATCACTTTCAATCTTTTTACCTAATTCAGCAGTAGGAGCATCGGCAACTATTTTACCTCTATTAATGATGATAGTTCTTTGACAGAGTGCTTCTACTTCTTGCATGATATGGGTCGATAATAAGATGGTTTTTTCTGAACCTATATCAAGAATCAATTTTCGAATTTCTCCAATTTGATTAGGGTCAAGACCGGAAGTAGGTTCATCCAGAATCAGTACCTCCGGGTTGTGGATGAGTGCTTGCGCCAATCCGACTCTTTGTCTGTAACCCTTGGACAATTGTCCGATTTTCTTTTTTCTTTCTAATGTTAATCCGGTTAATTCAATGAGTTCTTCTGTTCGCTTAATTGGATGTGCCACCTTGTTAATTTCCGCCATAAAACGTAAATATTCACGGATGTACATATCCAAATACAAAGGATTGTGTTCCGGTAAGTATCCTATTTTTGAACGGGTGAGTAAAGGCTTTTCTTCTACATCAATTCCATCAATAAACGCTTTGCCTCGTGTAGGTTGAATAAATCCGGTGAGCATCTTCATGGTTGTGCTTTTGCCTGCTCCATTGGGACCTAAGAATCCAACTATTTGTCCTTTTTGCAGTTCAAAATTAATGTTGTCAACCGCATTTTGTTGACCATAAATTTTTGTGAGATTTTCTACTCGAATTGCCATGTATGAGCCTGCGAAGATATTGTATAAAATACATCTGCAAATTGAAAATTGATAACCGATTTGAGAAATTGCATCCAGATACGCATTTAGAAATGTTGTTCAGCTTGTTTTGATGTTACGAAAAATGCGCAAAATGTTACTCTCAGACAGCTTGTTAATAGTTTCTCAGTTCTTTCAAAACATCATGAAGTCGGTTTTGTGCCAAAAAGTTTTTTTCCAAGTCCTTTGCTAAAGGTACCGGGGTATCCAAACTGCCTAATCTCTTGATTGGTGCATCAAGGTGTTCAAAACAATTTTCTGCAATCCATGCTGCTATTTCGCCCCCAATACCACCGGTCATTGTATCTTCATGCAGCACAAGCACTTTGCCTGTCTTTTTGATGGAATCTGCTACCAACTCTTTATCCCAAGGAATCAATGTCCTCAAATCAATAATATCAGCATGTATGTTGAGAGCTTTGCATGCATCTAATGCCCAGTGCACACCCCAGCCATAGGTTATGATGCTTAACTCATCTCCCGTAGCTTGTAATTGCCCTACCCCAATTGGTAATGTGTAATAATTATTTGGAACTAACCCGTGAATACTTCTGTACAATGCTTTGTGTTCAAAAAACAAAATAGGGTTCGGCTCTTGAATGCTTGCACATAATAATCCCTTTGCGTCAAATGGATTTGAAGGATAAACAATTTTTAATCCGGGTACGTGAGCGAACCATGCCTCAGTGCTTTGTGAGTGAAATGGACCTGCACCCACACCAGCTCCCGTAGGCATACGGACTACTACATCTGCGTTTTGCGCCCAACGATAATGAGATTTCGCAAGATTGTTTACAATTTGATTGAATCCACAAGTAACAAAATCACCAAACTGCATTTCAACTATTGCCTTCCATCCTTTGATGGACAGGCCATAACCTGCGCCTATTATAGAACTTTCAGTAATAGGCGTGTTGCGAATCCTTTTTTTTCCAAAAACCTTATAAAAATCTTCTGTAACCTTAAATACTCCGCCATATTCTGCAATGTCTTGACCCATGATAATTGATTTTGGAAATTTTTCAAGACTTTGTTTTAATCCGTCAGAAATAGCATCAACCAGTCTTTTTTCACTTTGGTTGTCCAAATCAGGTGCAATTTGACTGTTTTGTACTATTGCATAAACATCTTCTAATTCCTTTGAAGTTTCAGCAACAATATCAGGTTCAGATTCAACCATGTGAACAGCGCTGTCAATCTCTGATTTAACCTTGTTGTGTATTTGGGTTTTTTCTACTTCATTAAGTATCCCGAGTTTTTGTAAATATTGCTCAAAATTGCTGATGGGGTCTTTTTTTATCCATTCATCAAACAAAGATTGAGGGACGTATTTGGTGCCAGAGGCTTCTTCGTGCCCTCTCATTCTAAAGGTAATACACTCTATCAATATTGGTCTGGGATTCTGTCTGATAGAGTCAGCAATTTCTTTTACAGTATGATACACTTCCAATATGTTATTGCCGTCAATTTGTATGGCTTCTATTCCATAGCCGATTCCTTTATCAATAAACTGTTTACACTTAAATTGTTCATTGCTAGGGGTTGAAAGCCCGTAGCCATTATTTTCTATGAGAAAAATAGTGGGTAAACTCCATACTGCGGCCACGTTTAATGCTTCATGAAAATCGCCCTCGCTTGTGCCTCCATCACCCGAAAATACAAGCGAAATATTATTTGTCTTATCTATTTTTTCAGCCAATGCAATGCCATTGCCGACACCCGCCATTGCTCCTAAATGTGAAATCATGCCTACAATATGATATTCATTGGTTCCAAAGTGAAAAGAACGGTCTCTGCCTTTAGTAAATCCGGATGCTTTCCCTTGCCATTGTGCAAATAGCTTTGCAAAAGGAATTCTTCTGGTCGTAAAAACGCCTAAGTTTCTATGTAAAGGCAATATGTAGTCTTGGTCATGCAGTGCAAGTGTACCCCCAACAGCAATGGCTTCTTGTCCTATTCCTGAGAACCATTTGCCTATTTTTCCTTGCCTGAGCAGTATCAACATTTTTTCTTCTATAATTCTCGGATAAACCAAAGCATGATAGATTGACATGAGTTCTTGATCAGTCAGACTTTTTCTGTTAAATTCCATTTATATGTTTAGTAATGGAGGCAAAGGTAGAATAATGTTCACATTGAGCAACTTTGGCATGAAATTGTGCATCTTTGCAACGTTATTTCATACTTTTATGAGAACACAAAAACAAAATAAATTAATATTGTTTGTACTCATACTCTTAATGGGTATTATGACTCTGCCATTTTCTGTTTTGTCTCAAGGTGAACATACAACTTTGTATAAGTTCAAGCCAAATTGGAAGGATGGTATGGAGATGGTTTGGTTTCACAAAGTAACCAATATGAACACCAATGAAAGAGACATGCCTATTTATATGACAATTGACTCTTTGTATTCTGTTATGAATTTTTCCTACTCAGACTCAAATACGTGGATAGTAAGTATCAGGCATTTTATGAAATATGATGTTCCTAGTAAAACTGCATATTTGGCAACAGTAGAAACATTAAAGAATGCACCCATATTGCTTGAATTTGACAGTTCATTTAACTATATAGGTCTTCAAAATTGGGAGCAATGGCGAGATACTCTTCAGAAGAATTTACGTATCGAGTTTGAAAAGAAAAAGATTGCGTTGAAGACTTACAGTGAATACAGACAACTCTATGAACAACCCGAAGAGGTTGAAAATGTTGTGGTGAATTATTATATACAAATGTTTTCCATCTTTGGCAGAAGTGTCAATTTAGGTGTACTAAATCCGATGGTTGCAGAAATTAAAAATCCTTTTAAGGAAAGAGAATGGCTGACAAAATCAGGTGACGAAGCCTTTTTTAGCTATGGAGACAATACGAATGAAATTGTTCGCACATTTTCTGCAAAATCAGACAAAGAAGATTTTCAGACTTTAGCAGAGGATTATTTTAATTACCTTAGACAAGGTTCTGATATAGAAATATCCATTCCTCCCCCTCGTATTATTTTAGAACGAGATGAAATACATACTTACGATATCAAAATGAATAATCTTAAAGAGTATAGAATGGAAAGCTCCGTGAATATTAATGGAGCAAAAACCTTACTGGAATATAGATTCATTTTGCTCAACATTAGGCAGTAGTCTTTTTCCAGTTTTCCTCTTTTTATTTTGCTGTTCAGGTTGCCAAGCGTTTTCATTAGACACTTCGTAATTGCGGTGTTGGTAGTTTTTGTATTGTTCAATTTTTGCACTCTGCTATTAAAGATAATGCATTGAAAATCAACGAAAAAAATCCATTATTTAGATAGGTTTTAAATTAATCAATTGTTGGCAAAAACATTAATGACTTATAGAAACTGCTCTATATTTGCCCCGAATTTTAGAGCGAAAGAGGTTGTTCTATGTTCATATTATAATTATTACAAGTACTAATGATAAAGCTATCAGACATAATCAAGAATTCAGTTAAGGTGTTTAGCCTTGCTACTTTTTTAATTACAATCGGGTCGTTTTCGGCACATGCACAAGATGCTCCATCCGCAGCCAAAGGAAAAGAGTTATTTGAACAACAAGCTTGTATGGCTTGTCATGCGATTGACAGAGTAGTGATTGGTCCTGCTCTTAAGGATATTACAAAACAAAAGAGTGAAGAATGGTTAATCAAATGGATAAGAAACAACGTGCAATTACGTGAGTCCGGTGATAAGGATGCTATTGCGATTTATAAAGAATACAATCAAGCAGCCATGAACACTTATGAGCACCTGACTGATAATGAAATCAAGTCTATTCTAATGTGGATAGAAGAAGAAAGTGCTCCAAAGGCTACTGCTTCTACAGGAACTGGCGAACCTGATGCACAAGTACTTAAAGGGAAAGAATTATTTGAACAGCAAGCATGTATGGCTTGTCATGCTATTGATAGAGTAGTGATTGGTCCTGCTCTTAAGGATGTTACCAAGCGTAGAAGTAAAGATTGGTTGCATAGCTGGATTCATAATAATGTGAAATTGCGCGAATCAGGCGATGCAGATGCTATTGCTCTTTACAAAGAGTATAATAGTGCTGCAATGAATGTGTATGAGAATCTTACTACCGAAGATATTGATGCCATTTTAGCTTATATTGAATATGAGAGTGTTCCTAAAGTTGCAAAAGAATCAACCGGAGTTAAGGGCGGAGATGCACAAAGTGAGAAAGGTACTTTCTACAACACGACCACATTGTATGTGATAATTGTAATTGCTGCAATACTGCTCATTATTGCAGTTGTTCTTTATAGGATCAGAAGAAAACTATCTAATGTATTAAAAGAGTTTGAAGCTGGTGATCACAAAGAAAAAACAGTTACAGAGTATCTGAAAAATAAATACAACACATCTCGCAGAACAATCAATACTATATTAATTATTGTAAGTGTGGGACTTGTATTAGGAATTTATGGATTCTATTTTGGTGTTACTGAAGTAGGGGTTCAAAGAGGGTATGCACCTACTCAGCCAATTGCATATTCACACGCTTTACACGCAGGAGAATTAAATATTGATTGTCGCTATTGCCACAGTACTGCTGATTATAGCAAGGCAGCAAGTATCCCTTCGTTGAATACATGTATGAATTGTCACGTAGGTGTTCAATTGAGAGATAAATATGATGGAGAAGTATCCCCTGAAATACAAAAAATTTATACTGCATTGGATTATAATCCCGATGCAAAACCGGGGGAACGTTTTGGAAACAACCCCAAAAATATTAAATGGGTGAGGGTACATAACCTACCTGATTTATCATATTTCAATCACTCACAACATGCAAACGTTGCCGGTTTAGAATGTCAGAAATGTCATGGACCTGTGCAAGAAATGGAAGTGATTCAGCAATATGCAACACTTCAGATGGGATGGTGTATTGATTGTCACAGAAATACAGGAGTGGATGTTGAAAATAACGACTATTACGAAAAATTACATGCTTTTGCTAAAAAGGATATTGAGAAGAATGGCGACAAAAGCAAGTACCTGAAAGATGGTAAAGTCAATATCACAATCGCAAACATTGGTGGCTTAGATTGTTCAAAGTGTCACTATTAATCAATTTAATTCAATTAAATAATCAATTTCAAAGTATCTAAATGTCTAATAAAACACAATATTGGAAAGGAGAGGATGAGCTACTCAACACAGCTGAGTTTCAAGCTGATTTGAAAAAAGAATTTAGCGAAGACCTACCTCTAGATGAAGTTCTCTCTGAGAATAATTTTGAATTGTCTTCAAACAGAAGAGATTTCTTAAAATTCTTTGGATTTAGTATTACGGCTGTTGCTTTAGCTGCTTGTAACAAAGCACCTATCAGAAAAGCAATTCCTTACTTGGTAAAACCTGAAGATGTAACACCGGGAGTTGCAAATTATTACAATTCTACTCTGGGTGCAACTTCGGAAGGTTATGGAATTCAAGTGAAGGTTCGTGAAGGACGTCCTATAAAAGTGGATGGCAACCCTAATTCTTTTTCAGGTAAAGGACTTTCTGCTTTAGGACAAGCAAGTATCTTATCGCTGTATGATACTGCAAGACTTCAGAATCCATTAAAAGGAGGAAAAGAAACTGATTGGAAAACTGTTGATGCAGATATTGAAAAGGCATTAGCATCAAGTAAAAGAGTTGCAATAATTTCAAATACCATACACAGTCCTTCTGCTCTTTCAGTAATTAAAAAATTCGCTGAGAAGTATAGTACTGACCATATTACATATGATGCAATTTCTTATAGCGGAATCTTAAAAGCTAATGAAGAAGGATTTGGCAAAGCAGTTATCCCATCTTATGATTTCTCAAAATCTAAGGTGATAGTAAGTTTTGCAGCAGATTTCCTTGGAACATGGATTTCTCCTGTCGAATATACCGGACTTTACACACAAGGAAGACAACCCGGTAAGATGTCCAGACATTATCAGTTTGAATCAAATTTATCGCTTAGCGGCTCAAATGCTGATGTTAGATTCCCAATGAAACAATCCAATGAAGCACTTTATATTGCTACATTGTATAATAAGATAGCTGAGAAAAAAGGTGCAGCTAAAATTCCTGTAACAAGAAATCTAAACCTTGCAGGCAATGTGTTAGATAACGTTGCAAAAGATTTATTGGATAATTTAGGTGCTTCCATTGTGGTGTCAGGCTCTAATGATCCTTATATTCAACAGATGGTCAACGGGTTGAATTTCTTATTAGGTAATTATGGGAACACTATTGATTTGAATAAATGTTCAAATCAATACAAAGGATTAGATGTAAATTTTGACAAGTTTATTTCTGATGCTTCTAATGGTACTTATGATGCAGTTATTTTCTGGGATGCAAACCCGATGTATAGTTTTTACAACGCAGAAAAATTAAAAGGTGCATTATCTAAAATCAAAACTAAAATATCCTTAGCGAGTTTCTTAGATGAAACAGCAGAAGAGGTTGAATATGTGTGCCCTGACAATCATTACCTTGAATCTTGGGGTGATTCTGAACCTAAGAAAGGAAAACTACAAATTACACAACCAACGATTTCTCCGGTATTTAATACACGCCAAGCTGAAGTATCCCTTCTGACATGGATAGGATTAGGTCAAAAACCTGAGAAAGATCCTTTTGCTTCAAAAGAGATTATGGCGCAGAAGTTTGATACATCTATTTATTACACTTATGTAAAGAATTATTGGATTGAAAATATTGCTGGTGTTACTACTGAGGCTGACTTTAACAAAGTATTGCATGATGGGTATTACAATATGCCAAATAGTAACGATGAAGCAATTGCTTTGAGTTACAATGTTGAATTTAGTGCATATGGTCCAATTATTACGAAACTTGTACCCGAAGACAACAATGCAATTGATTTAGTATTGTATCAAAAAGTTGGAATAAGAGATGGTAAATTCTGTGGCAACCCTTGGGTTCAAGAACTACCGGACCCTATTTCTAAAGTTACTTGGGATAACTATGTGGCTATTCCTAAAGCATTGGCAGAGAAGAAAAAAATTCAACAAGGTGATTTGGTTAAAATTACACACAATGGTATAGTGATTGATAAGTTTCCTGTTAATATCCAACCCGGTCAAGCAAATAATACAATTGCTATTGCATTGGGATATGGAAGAAAAGGAAAAGCTGCCGAGAAAGGTGCTTATGAAATAATTGGAAAGAATGCCTATCCTTTTGCACAATTTGTAAATGGTGCAAGACAATGGGTAACATCCGGAGTCCAAATAGAGAAGGTTTCAGGAAATTATGTATTAGCTCAAACTCAAACCCATAACACAATTGAAGGACGTGATTTATTGAGAGAAGCAACCCAAGCAGATTTTGTTAAGAATCCTGCTGCCGGTAATGATATGCCAAGACCACATTTATATGAACTATGGTCTAGACATGAATATAAGCGCGATGATAATCCGGGTCACTATTGGGCAATGGCTATTGACTTAAATGCTTGTACCGGTTGTGGTGCCTGTGTTGTGGCTTGTAGTATTGAAAACAATGTTCCGATAGTAGGTAGAGATGAAGTAAGAAGAAGAAGGGAAATGCACTGGATTAGAATTGACAGATATTTTGCATTTGAAAATGTGAATCATACTGACTACTCAAAAGACCTATTCCTTAGCAGAGATTATGAACCTGAATACGTAACAAAGGAAAAAGGAATTGAAGCATTGGACAGAGCGGAAGCTAAGAAAAGCAATGCAGATTACGCATATTATGAGAGTGTAAAGGTAATGCACCAACCTATCATGTGTCAGCATTGTGATAATGCTCCTTGTGAAACTGTTTGTCCTGTATTGGCTACAACTCATAGCTCTGAGGGATTAAACCAAATGACATATAACCGTTGTATCGGTACTAAATATTGCGCAAATAACTGTCCATTCAAAGTAAGAAGATTCAATTGGTTCAGATATAATGACAATGATAAGTTTGATTTCTTCTTTAATAACGACTTAGGTAAAATGGTAATCAATCCAGATGTTACTGTTAGAACCAGAGGAGTAATGGAAAAATGCTCAATGTGTGTTCAGCGAATCCAAGACGGTAAGTTGAAAGCAAAACGTGAAAGAAGAGAAATGATAGATGGAGAGATTGAAACAGCTTGCCAAAGATCTTGCCCTGCAAATGCTATTGTATTTGGAGACTTAAATGATGAGAAGAGTGAAGTTTCCAAACTATATAGGAATGAACGTTCCTATCACTTGCTTGAAGAATTAAACCTTCAACAAGGTGTTAAATACCTAACCAAAATCAGAAATATTTAATTAAGAAAAATTCATTTAATAAGCAATGAGTCATAATTTAACAACGATACGCCCCCGATTAGTAGCAAGAGATAAGACACTTGCTGATGTAAGTAATGAGATTTGCCGTCCAATCGAAAATAAGCCATCAACTACATGGAAAGTAGGGTTTACCCTTGCTATTATTTTCTTCGGACTTTTGGCATTCACTCTTGCACTTACTACTCTTGTAGGTGTTGGTACGTGGGGATTAAATAAAACAGTTCAGTGGGGTTGGGATATTACAAACTTCGTTTGGTGGATTGGTATTGGACACGCAGGTACATTGATATCAGCTATTTTGCTTTTGTTCAGACAAAAATGGAGGATGTCAATTAACCGTTCGGCAGAGGCAATGACAATTTTTGCTGTATTATGTGCAGCATTGTTCCCATTGTTTCACATGGGTCGTGTGTGGGTAGGTGCTTATTGGGTATTTCCTTTACCAAATGCTTTTGGTTCTTTGTGGGTAAATTTCAACTCACCATTATTATGGGACGTATTTGCAGTAAGTACATACTTCTCTGTTTCTCTTATATTCTGGTATCTTGGTCTTATTCCAGATATTGCTACAATAAGAGACCGTGCCACAACCAAAGGTCGTAAATTTTGGTATAACTTCTTCTCAATGGGTTGGACTGGTTCTACCAGAACTTGGAATAGGTATGAGGTTGTTTCATTAATCTTAGCAGGTATTTCTACGCCTCTGGTATTATCAGTGCACACCATTGTGTCTTTTGACTTTGCTACTTCTGTAGTTCCCGGTTGGCATACAACCATTTTCCCTCCTTATTTTGTTGCAGGTGCCATTTTCTCCGGTTTTGGAATGGTATGTACGCTGTTGATTATTGCACGGAAGGTGTTGAATTATGAAGATTATATTACTATCGGACATCTTGAAGCAATGGCAAAGGTACTTATGCTAACAGGAACTCTTGTAGGTTTAGCTTATATTACAGAATTCTTTGTTGCAGCTTATTCTGGAGTTGAATACGAACAATATGCATTTATAAATAGGGCTACAGGTCCTTACTGGTGGGCATATTGGAGTATGATGACTTGTAACCTTGTTGCCCCTCAGTTCTTTTGGTTTAGATGGGCACGTACTACTCCGTGGTTTATATTTTTCCTCTCAATCGTTGTGAATGTTGGTATGTGGTTCGAAAGGTTTGTAATCATTGTAACTTCACTTCACAGAGAATATCTTCCTTCAGGTTGGGCTTTATATTCACCAAGTTGGGTTGAAATTGGTATTTATCTTGGAACATTCGGAATGTTCTTTACATTCTTCTTTTTGTTTACCAAATTTTTACCGGTTATCAATATGGCAGAAGTGAAAACTATTTTGAAAGACAGCGAATAATCCAAAAACTAAAATTGATTAGAAAACGAAATGATTGATAAGAAATTAAGTTTAAGAAATAGCAAAAATCTACTCTTCGGTATTTTTGAAGATGCAGATGCAGCATTAGAGGTAACACAAACTGTGTATGATAGAGGTGTAAATATTATTGATTGTTATTCACCCTATCCCATACATGGAATGGAAAAAGCAATGGGACTGAAGCGTTCCAGACTACCAATAGGTGCTTTTATTTTTGCCATGACAGGTTTGTCCCTTGCGGTAATATTACAATCCGGTATCATGTATTTTGATTGGCCCATGATTATTGGAGGTAAGCCTTTTGCCGGGTTGCCTTCATGGATTCCGGTAATGTTCGAGTTATCAATTTTATGTACTGCGTTTGGGATTGTTGTTTTATTCTTTATCAGAAGTTCTATGATTCATGGCAAAATTTCTAATGAATTAATTGACCCCAGACAAACCAGTGATAGAATAGTCTTAGCCATGTCGCTGGATGATGAAGGTGTCAACAAGGATGAACTTGTGAAACTATTGTCTGACCTTGGTGCTGTTGAGATTAAAGAGAGAATCAATTTAGAGAATAATGAGTTTGAGGATAAAGTGATTAAATAACGAAACAACGATTAATAGAAACATGAATAAGTATTTTTATATAACATTTTCTTTGGTTGGGTTTGCTGCACTTTTAAGTTCTTGTTCAAAGAGCCGAGGCAACAATCCAGGTGTTGAATATGCCCCAGATATGTATTACGACAAGGGTTATGAACCTTTCAAAGAAAAGGATTCTAACACATTAAATAAATTTGGTTCTAATTTAAGAGAACCTGTTAAAGGGACTATCGCTGTTGGAAAATTAGATTATGCATATCCATTAGAAAATAACGGACAAGGATATGAAGAGTCTGCAACCAAAGTAAATTATCCTGAGAATTTTGTTTTTGATAAAGCACGTGGAGAAAGATTATATAACATCTATTGTTCTCCTTGTCATGGAATAGAAGGACATAATGACGGAAATGTTTTTAAGAAAGTTCCAGGCATTAAACCACCATGGCCAGGTTATGATGATAATTATATCAAAACATTACCTGTAGGTAAAATGTATCACGTAATTACTTATGGTAAAAACAATATGGGAAGCCATGCTTCAGTTCTAACTCCTGAAGAAAGATGGCAGGTTATTGCTCATATTCAAGAGTTGAGTGGAGTTGGTTATCATAAGACAGTTGTCGCAGATCAACCCCTTTCTGATAATGTATCTAATAATAATTGAAAAAATTAAAAATATTTTATTCAAATGGCGCACGGACACAAAATAGAATTAAAACAAGAGTTTTTCTCAGGAAATAAAAAGGCAACAAAGTTCAGTATCATTTTAATTGTTGTAGGTCTATTGCTAACAATTGCGGGTGTAGTTACACTGCCTAAAAACGGTGCATCTCATGAAGGAACTGCAACAGAAACACATCATGACCACCATGATGCAACGGCAACAACACCTCATCTGAACTATTATGGTGATCATCAGGTGAATCATCCATTGCCACCGCCTACACCCGAAGATGCAGGTGCTCATAAACCTTGGTATTCAAGAATCTATGCTAATATCCTTACTAACTCTTATTTCTTTGTCTTGGTAAGTGGATTAGCATTGTTTTTTCTTGCTCTACAATATATTGCAAATGCAGGGTGGACTACCGTATTTAAGAGAGTAATAGAAGCTGTAACAACCTTCCTGCCGATTGCTGCAATCATTATGATTGTAATATTACTGGTTGGTAAAACGGATTTGTATCATTGGGCTCATTATGAACACGAAGGATTAAAACCGGGTGATGTGGGATATGACAAGGTATTGTCCGGAAAATCTTGGTTTTTGAATTCTAGTTTTTTTATTGGTGGTATTGTTTTGATTCCATTAGTATGGATTTTAATTAATAGAAAATTAAGCTCACTATCGTTAAAAGAAGATGCTGAAGGAGGTTTGTTTGCATTCAAAAAGTCAATTCGTTGGTCTGCTGCTTTCAGTGTTTTCTTTGCATTTTCAGTAAGTGTATTAAGCTGGTTAGTTGTGATGAGTATTGATGCACACTGGTATTCTACAATTTTCTCTGTATATAATTTTGCAACAGGTTTTGTTGCTGCACTTTGTGCTATTACATTACTTGTTCTTTATTTAAAATCTATTGGTCACCTTGAATTGGTAACAGATGAGCATATTCATGACTTAGGAAAATTTATTTTTGCTTTTTCTATTTTCTGGGGATACATTTGGATTGCTCAATTTCTTTTGATTTGGTACGCACATATTCCTGAAGAAGTGTATTATTATCAAGTGAGGTTAATGGATCAATGGAAACCGTATTTTTATATTAATACAGTAATAAACTTTGTAGTACCATTCTTTTTCTTGATGACAAGAGATGCTAAAAGAAATCCGAAGTTGTTAGGTTTTGTAGCACTTTTACTATTGTTCGGACACTGGATTGATGTTTACCTGATGGTAATGCCAGGGTCTATTGGTTCATTGGCTAAATTTGGTTTGCTTGAGATAGGTATGTTATTGCTTTTCTCAGGATTGTTTATCTACTTGGTATTGATAGCGTTGACTAAACGTGCTTTAGTCCCAATTAATCATCCTTATCTGGAAGAATCTGCTCACCATAATGTTGGTGTTTAAATTAGAAATTTATCAAACAAAAAGGGTTACAAAATTGTAACCCTTTTTTTATGCACTAATTTGTTATGTTGATGATTGCTTAGGAATATATATTTTCTGAATTAATTCTTCATATTCTTCATCAATATTGCTGTTGGAGGTGATTCCCCCACCGCTCCTAAAGTATTGTTTATCTCCCTTTTGTTCAATAAATCGAATAGCTACAGCACTGTCAATGTCTTTGCCATCAAAAATCCCAAATATCCCGGTATAAAAGCCTCTTTCTGAAATTTCACATTCTTGAATTATATGTATTGTTTTTTGTTTTGGGGCTCCACTGATAGAACCGGCAGGCAATAATTTGAAAATATCCTTTGCAAATGTTGTTTGCCAAGTGGTAGGCAAAGTTCCTTTAATCTCAGAACTGGTTTGCAGTATTTCGTTCTTGATTGTTTTGATTCTATCAATATAGCGATACTTGGTTAGTTCGATGTTGTTTGCAATGAGTGCTAAATCATTTCTCAGTAAATCTACAATTGTATTGTGTTCCCATTCTTCTTTTTTGTTGTTGAGCAAGAGTGCTTCCGCATTTGAAATGCTTGCATCTATTGTACCTTTCATTGGAAAGGTGAAAATTTCATTTGAATGGATTTTAATAAAGCATTCAGGTGAAAAGACAACGAATTGATCTTTGTAAAGTAGCTTGTAGGGCGCAAAAGACAACTGAAATATTTCCTTTAAACTTAATGAAGTTTGAATCTGTGAAGGAAATGTTAGGTTAAGGAGATATGTGTATCCATTGTCTAAGTATTCCTTGACTTTGTTAAAACTCTTTGTGAAAATATCTTTGGATATTGGCTCATCTTCTAAATTGATTGTTTTCGTGATTATATGGTTATGATAGTTAGTCTTCCCTTGTATATCAAAGTATATCCCATGTGCTTTTGCTTCATCTAAAGCGACAACAATACATTTATTACATTCAAAATCAATGATAAATAAACAAGGAATTTTAGCTGTTAAATAATTTGAAAACTGATGTTGAAATTCGTCTAACTGCATGTCGATTATAATGATAAGAAGTTGTTTACTATTTGTTTTCCATAATCAGTCATAAATGATTCGGGATGAAATTGTACGCCATATATATTGAAATGTTTATGTTGTACTGACATAAGAATGTTATCTGAGCTGATTGCTGTTTGAATCAAACAATCCGGTAAAGAATCAGGGTGAATTGCCCAAGAGTGATACAAGCCCACTTCAATCTGTGAAGGAATGTTTGAATAGAGCATAGAAGTGTTGTCCACTTTGATGAGCCTTCTTTGACCATGAATTACTTTTTCCATTCTATACAATTTTGCTCCAAAATATTCGCAAATTGCCTGATGTCCTAAGCAAACACCTAATAAGTCAGTATTGGTATTAATACAATGTTTAATCGTTTGTGCAATCGTTGGGAATTCTGATGAAGTACCGGGTCCGGGGGATAAAATTACCTTTTTGTATTGAAGTAATTGGGTATTTGTTACTTCTGCAGATTTGATGACATCAAATTGGCAATTGGACAATGATCTCAAAAGGTTTACTATGTTGTAGGTAAAAGAGTCATTATTGTCAATTAACAGCGTTTGCATGATTATTTTAAAAAAGGATTTCAGTCTCAACAGCACAATGATCGCTATGATTGTGTTCCGGAAACATGGATGACTGTGCTAAATTTTCATAAAGATTTTCAGAGGCTGCAATGTAATCAATGCGCCATCCTTTGTTTCTGAGTCTTGCTGCGGCTCTATAACTCCACCATGAGTAGTGCTTTGGTTGACTATTAAATCTTCGAAAAGTGTCAATGAATCCTGATTCAAAGAATTTGTCCATCCATTCTCGTTCTTCAGGGAGGAAGCCACTTCTGTTCTTATTCCCTATAGGGTCATGAATATCAATGGGTTTGTGACAAATGTTATAATCTCCACATATCATCAATTTGGGATGAGTTTTCTTGAGTTGCTGTATGTAATTAAAAAAGTATTCTAAAAACTCCATTTTTATTTCTTGTCTGCTATCTCCGCTTGAGCCGGAAGGGAAATACACGCTGATTACAGACACAGAATCAAAATCAGCTCTTAGTACCCTGCCTTCGCTGTCAAAGAGTGTGTGATTGCAGCCATAAGTGAGTTGAGTGGGTTTGATTTTACTTAATATAGCGGTACCGCTATAACCCTTTTTTTGTGCAGGGAACCAAAATCCTTGATAACCAAGTTTGTGGAATTCTTCTAATACTATTTGGTCTTCGGTAGCCTTTATTTCTTGCAAGCATAATATGTCTGGAGACTTTTCTGAAATAAAGTTTGTTAAGCCTTTGTTCATTGCTGCTCTTATACCGTTGACATTATATGTCATTATTTTCATAGCAACAAATTAATGTGTTTTTGGGTGTTGAATATTTATTGTCAACAAATTAATTCTTAAATATTGTTAAGGGGAACGGTTCATATCTTCATTGCAAACTTCTACTTAGAGGAAGCCGGATTCTAACGCTCTTTCGTATTTTTGCAACATGTCTAACCCCTCCATTGAATCAAAAATCAGGTCTTTAACACAAGAATTAAAGGAACATAACTATCGTTACTATATTTTGGCTGAGCCTTCGATTTCTGATTTTGAATTTGATGTCAAACTCAAGGAATTAGACGCATTGGAAAAAGAGTACCCGCAATATTCACTCGCGGACTCACCTACAAAAAAAGTTGGAGGAGGAATTAATCAAGAATTTGGTACTATCAAACACAGCAGACCTATGTTGTCTTTGGGTAATACATATAGTGAGGGAGAATTATTGGATTTTGATAACAGAGTGAAAAAATTACTGGGGTCAGATGATTACCAATATGTTTGTGAATTAAAGATTGACGGGGTGGCTATTAGTCTGGTTTATAAACATGGGGTATTGGTTCAAGCTGTAACACGTGGAGATGGCGTACAAGGCGATAATGTGTTGGATAACGTGAGAACAATCAGGACATTGGCAACGGAGCTACAGGGTGATTTTCCTGAAGAGATGGAAGTGCGAGGCGAGATTTTTATGCATCATAAGGCGTTCTTAAGATTAAATGAAGAAAGAACAAAAGCCGGAGAACCTCTTTTTGCAAATCCTCGCAATACTACTGCCGGATCCTTAAAATTGCTTGATTCGCAGGAGGTGGCAAAACGTCCTTTAGATATTTTCCTTTATCATGTGATATGCGAGTCTAAGGATTTGCATTCTCATTTTGAATCCTTACAACAAATTAAATCTTGGGGTTTAAAGACTTCTCCATATACTGAAAAGTGCAACACCATACAGGATGTTTTGGCTTATATCTCCAAATGGGAACAAAAGAGAAAAGAATTAAGTTTTGATATTGATGGGATTGTAATCAAAGTCAACAGCTTTACACAACAATCTGAATTGGGATTTACTGCAAAAATTCCACGTTGGGCAATAGCTTATAAGTACAAAGCGGAGACAGCCCTCACACAGCTTCTGAGTGTTGATTTTCAGATAGGCAGAACAGGCGCAGTTACACCTGTTGCAAACCTTGATCCTGTTTTGTTGTCCGGAACTACTGTTAAAAGGGCAACTTTACACAATGCAAATGAGATAGAAAGACTCGATTTATACCTTAATGATTGGGTTTATATTGAAAAGGGCGGAGAGATCATTCCCAAGATAACTAAGGTGGAAGTAAGTAAAAGAAAAGAAGGTGCTATTAGAGTCCAAATGCCGGGACATTGTCCAAGTTGTGGGACTACGCTCATAAGAAGAGAAGGAGAAGCCAATCATTACTGCCCTAATGAATTGAATTGCCCTCCACAAATTCGCGCAAGGGTCGAACATTTTATTAGCAAAAAAGCTATGGATATTCAAGGACTTGGAGAGGAAACGGTTTATACCCTTGTCTCCAAAGGTTTTATTCATACAGTCTCGGATTTATATAAATTGTCTTATTCACAACTTGTTTCACTTGATAGAATGGCAGATAAGTCAGCACAAAATCTTATTCAAAGTATTCAAGAATCCAAAAAAGTTCCCTTTGCGAGAGTGTTATTTGGCTTGGGAATTCGCTTTGTGGGTGAAACTGTTGCAAAAAAACTTGCTAAAGAGTATAGAGGTATCAATGCGATTGCTGTTGCTACAAGGGAAGAATTGAGTACTGTTGATGAGATTGGGGAAGTGATAGCGCAATCAGTTGTTGATTATTTTGCTCAACCTGCCAATCTTAATATGATTGCAGAACTCAAAGATGCAGGGTTGCAATTAGCAGTTGCTGAAGAAGATATACTTGAGAAGTCTTCAAACAAATTAGCAGGTCTGACATTTGTAATTTCAGGTGTGTTTCAACAACACAGCAGAGATGAATTAAAGGATATGATTGAAGCCAATGGGGGTAAAAATTCAGGGAGTATATCAGCAAAGACTTCATTTCTACTTGCGGGCGAAGGGATAGGTCCTGCTAAGTTTGAAAAAGCACAAAGTCTTCAAATCCCTATTATCAATGAGAATGATTTTTTGTCCATGATAGCAATGGATTCAAAAGAACAATCAGAGAGTATTAAGGAGCAAGGCGGTCAAAAGACTTTGTTTTAGCCCAATTTGAAGCATATCTTTTAGGAAAGTTTAGATTATTTTAGAAGAATACTTTTCTTCTGTATTTGTCTTGTCCCCCTGATTTTTGATCGTCATTTCTCTTCTCTCTGGGTTGTTTATCATAAGAAGAACCGGCAAAAGCAGGGAGACTTGTGTTCTTTCTTTTTCTATTTTTCTCTTTTGACTTGAATTCTGTTGAAGAAGATGTGCGTTGTGTTTTATCTTTCTTTTTATCTTTTACTCTGTGGTATCCGGTAGCGTTACTTTGAGAATCATTGTTGCTCGCTTTGGAGCTGCGCTCTGATTGGCGTTTACGCGGATAACTATCGCCTTGATTATCATTTCTGGATTTGAATCTAGAAGAATTTTTTTTGCGACTATTTCTATCGCTTCCAAAATCTCTACCATTGTTGCGCCCTCTTCCCCTTTTTTCATCGCTTTCTTTGTGTGCATCAAATTCAAATTCTGATTGTAAAGGTGATTCTTCAAAGACTATTTGTAATTTTCGACTGAATAGTTTCATCCTGTTATACTCAACGGCTGTCAGAATAGCAATTGAAGTCCCTTCTTTGCCTGCTCGTGCGGTTCTTCCGCTTCTGTGAGTATAGTATTCGGGCATCTCAGGTAGTGCATAGTGGATTACATGACTTAAATCCTTTACGTCAATACCTCTTGCTGCTACATCAGTTGCAATCAAAAATTGCAGCTTATGGGTTTTAAATCTGTTCATCACCCTGTCGCGTTGATTCTGATTTAAGTCGCCATGAATAGCATCTGCTTGATATCCAGCATCAAAAAGCCTGTCTGCTAAGTCTTGTGTGTCTCTACGAGTCCTGCAGAAAATTACAGCACGCATTTTTTCATCCTGCTCAATGATTTTTAAGAGTGCTTCAAACTTCTTGGGAGCTTTCACACGTATGTATTCATGAGTAATTTGTGCATTGACTTTTTCTTCACTGTTTATTCTTACTTCTTTGTATTCAGACATGTAATTTTCTGCTATCTCCTGAATTTCAGGGGGCATTGTTGCCGAAAATAACCAGATTTTTTTGTATTGTGGAGTCAAAGACAGGATAGTATTGATGTCTTCTTGAAACCCCATATTTAACATTTCATCTGCCTCGTCTAACACCACATGAAGTATGTGTTTTAAGTTTAATGCATTGCGTCTGATTAAATCTAATAACCTTCCGGGTGTTGCAACCAATATAGCAGGCTTTTTTCTTAAAAAATATATTTGCTTATCGATGGGTTTGCCTCCATATACAACTTCTACTTTAATCCCTTTATGAAACTTTGAGAATTTTACGAGTTGTTCTGCAACTTGTTGTCCAAGTTCACGTGTTGGAGTTATAATCAAAGATTGGATCTCATGTTTATGTGTGTCAATTTTTTCTATCAAAGGAAGACCATAAGCAGCTGTTTTCCCTGTACCGGTTTGAGCAAGCCCAAGAAAATTGCAATCTTCCTCTAATAACATTGGGATTGCTTTTTCTTGAATTTCGGTAGGTGTGTGAATGTCTATTTGTTTAAGTGCGTTGAGTGTCAAGTCAGACAACCCAAGTTTTGAGAAATTTTTCAAAATATGTTTAGGGGATAATAATAAGGGGCGCAAAGATAATGAAATTTCATGCAATAAAATTTTATTCTTTGATACTCGTGTGGTAATATACACGTTTGGTGGGTAATGATAAAAGCTTCAACTTTGCGTTTGACAATTTGCTAATAAAATGAAAATATTTGAAATTGAATTTGAAGTCAGGGATTATGAGCTTGATATTCAAGGTATTGTAAACAATGCAATTTATAATCACTATTTTGAACATACAAGACACGAATTTCTAAAATCCTGTGGCTTAAGTTTTTCAGCTTTACACAGCGAAGGTTTGGATGCAGTTGTTATCAAAATGGAAACAGAATACAAGGCTCCTTTAAGGAGTGGCGACAAGTTTGTATGCACATCAAGAGTTGAAACAGAAGGTAGGTTGAAGATTGTTTTTTTTCAGGAAATTATGCGTTTGCCTGAGCGCACACTGATGACAAAATCCAGGGTTACTGTGGCTTGTATCAAAAATAACAGACCGGTTGAACCGATTGAGATTCGTGCAAAAATGGGTTTGTAGCCCTACTGTTTAATAATCTTAATTGTTTGACTAAAGCCTTCGCTATTTTGACATTGCACGAAATATACTCCCGGACTGATGACTGAAGAAAGCTCAATTGTAGCATCACCCTCTAAAGTAATTTTATCTATCAATCGCATATCCATAGAATAAACAGAGCAAGTTACAGGTTGTTGGTTGCTGTTATTAATAATAAAGCTGTTAGATGAAGGATTGGGATAAATGGTGATGTCATTGACTTCAGTATTAATTTGGTTGACAGTAATAGGATACTTTGGTGTCATGGTATCCATTACCGCAAAGACATGATCGCTGTTCCATTTAGCATAAACAAAAATATCCTCTAAGAATGTATAGTTAGACGTTTTTATGGGATGCCAAAATACAAATCGATGAGGGAGCATAGATTTGCCAAATCGTCCCCCAATGTGGGTATAAGCTTTGTTAAATGATTTTGTATTGTTGTCAAATATCAATATTTTATGTAGATGGCTATAGGTTTCTGGGAAGTTCACTTTATCAAAATTATACACTCTGCTGGATGAATATAAATACGCATATACATTCATATCCTTATCATATTCTAGCCAAATTGTCTGTCGTGAACTAAGAGATGGTGCGGTGGATGTGGAGTCATAATAAGCATCTAAAAACTGCCCGTCTGTATCAAAACGAAGAATGCAGGCTTTGGTATTTGTATAATAAGGTACATTTTCATAGTAGGGAATTACAGTACCCTGAATTTCTATGGGTATTTTGTGTTGAATTGCCCAAAAAACGTTGCCGTGCCTATCCACCTTGATTAGTTTGTTGTCTTGCAACTCATCAAACGTATTGGTTATAATCACGTGAGTCCATTTTCTTTTAAATTCATTCCCTTCTTTACTCACTTTCATAAGGACGACTTTAAATTCTCCACTATCCGTATAGATGGTAGTATCCATTAAATTTCTAGTTGACTTTTGTGTAACCAGAAAAGAGTAATAGGCATTCAAATCTTTGTCAATAGTTGTGGCGCGTGCTGAAATGAGAGGGTAGGCAATCACCTCCTTTAGTGTTGAATCTATAACATATGATTTTAATAATGAACTAGCGATCAACATTCCATAATTATAAAATCTCTCAAATGAGAAATAACTGGTTATAGAATGCTCTTTAGATGCGTTGATAAAATCAACAACCTGGCCGGTGGAATCAAAACGCACCATGATTGCATTATATTCACCGGGTTCGTCAAAATCAAGCCTGATGCCATTATTCAGCACCAAGGAATCTCTTGCACCACATATTGCGTATAGACTATTGTTAGGACCTGAGGCGAGTAGTACCATGCCTCCCAATGTGGTATTACGTTTGTTATATTCAAAAGTCCATCTTAATTTTCCGCTATTGTCAAATGCCATCATAATGGTTCTGGTACTGTCGTCCTTACCTAATTGATAGAGGTTGTAATCATCAATTTCTAGTGAATCAAAGTAGGAGGATAATTTAATAAATAGCCAACCATTTTCATTGATAAAGGTTTCCCTAAAGTGGAGTTCGTTATAGCCATTCAGAATCGCCATTCGTTTGTAATACTGGAGCTTCAAAGGGTCTTGAGCTTGAGTTGTACTTCCAAACAGCAACACAAAAAAGAGAGAAATGAGTAGTGTTTTTTTCATAATGGTGTTTTAATTCACTTATTGATATTTTAAGGTTTTGGACAGGGTGGATAGTACGGATCATGTGCAGCACGAATATATGTTTGTGAGTTTTCCCAATCAATTTCAGCTACACCACAAGCGCATGTGAAACAATTGTCAGGAATGGCTAAATCGCAACAAATCGTTGTGGGTAGTATGCCGCATTCTGAATCTGGGTCATATGCATCCCGCCAGTCATAAGCAATAGTTCCTGGTATAGGACTTACATGTTTGACTTTGGAACCGGTTTGAAGAAATTTGTGAGCTTTTTGGACGGAATTACCATTTAATGCACATAGAGAATCATCTTTCCACCCACAAACCCCACAGCCTGCTGAACGCATTGAAAATCCTTGAAATCCCCAGCAACCACAATCGGTAGGGCAGTAAAATGAAGATGCAAAGGGGTAATGATGGGAAGTATAACCACAATTACAAGTAAATCCTACAGTCAGGTTGTAGTCGCAATCGATCTCAGAGTAGTGTTCCCATACACAAACTTGTCCGGTTGCTTTTGAAGTAAAAGCAAATATAAAGATTACTAAGTAAATATTAAGTATTTTAAAGTTTTTCATGCGGTCTAATTTATTGGTTTATGCACAAAAGTATGTAATAAATTATTATTTACATTTTTTTTAAAAAACTGCAATCGACTATTGGATTGTATATTGTGATTAAAAGCTATGAATTGAGTTGCGAATTTTGCAGCCTGTTAAAGATGCAATAATGCAGTATTTTTTATATCTATGTAATATTGAAATAATCCATTGCGCCTTTTGCCGGTGTATGATAATGGTGAATCAGTCCGGGTAGCTTTTGTCGAATGACTATAAAATTTGCTTGGTGAAACCTTTCCCATAAATCCCCGTCTTCGCCTCCCCATGTTGTGTATTGTTCATTTAGTTTTCCGATATTGATAAAATCGTCTTTCATACAAATTACCAATCCTTTTGCGCTGTACCATAGCCATTTTCCAGGTTTGAGACTATTGGGTGGTGCGGTAGCAAAACAAATCGGGAACCATACAATCCCGTTTTGGATAATTTGTTTAATTATTGTTGTAATTACCGAAGGAAATGAAATGTCTGCATCGCACAGAAAAATCACATTGCCTGTACATTGCTCAACCGCTTTATTGAGAGCGCTGGAACGAGAGAAATTTTCATTCGAACTTTTATATACAATTGCTCCCTTCCACTTTTTCCTTATGGCAAAGGCAAGGTCTTTTACATCATCTGAGCCGGTGTCGTAAATCGATAATTCTACTTCATGCTTGTCAAGCAGCGCGTTGAGCGCAGGAAGAAAGTGATTGAGTAGTTGATCAGTTCGGTTGTATATACCAATGCAAATACTGATTTTATAAGGTGATTTTTTCCTAAAAGAACGGAAATAGTAAATCAATATCCCCCGAAAATCTTGCACAATCGAATTGCGATTCAGTGTGCGTTGTGGTGCTTTAAAAAGATACCATAGCAAGTATTTGAGTTTGCGATACAACAAAAAGGGTAAGGGCTTAAAAGGAAGAGCAGCAAAGAAAAAGGATTCTTAGATATTTTATTGCATATCGAGACAGATGATTTGTTGTAAAAATGCCGCAGGCGTGAGAAGCCTTGCCAGCACATAGATATCTGCCATATTTTTTGTATAAGGAAATATGGGTAGGTGGATACTTTGTTATAGGGTTTTGCTCAATATGAACTATGAGCAAAATAAATGCGTAAAGATTTTTTTTAATCAAAATAAAAGAAATACATTTGCAGCCCTAAAAAGAAAACAGAAAAGAAAGATGTTAGTTACTTCTGAAAGAAAGAAAGAAATTTTTGCTCAATATGGTAAGAGTGCAAAAGACACCGGTTCAACTGAGGCTCAAATTGCATTGTTTACTGAGCGCATTAATCACATTACCGAGCATTTGCGTAAATCCAAAAAGGATTTTTCTGCTGAATTAAGCCTTATTAAGATGGTAGGAAAAAGAAGATCTCTTTTGAATTATTTAGCAAAAACCGACCTTGCAAAGTATAGAGCTTTGATCCAGGAGCTTGGTATTAGAAAATAATATTTTAAGAAAGGCGTACACCCTTTCTTCGCAATTTTATCGAATAAAAAAAGCCCCGACATTAGGGGCTTTTTTTGTAAAAAATTAAAAATCAAGAATAATGAAACCAAATAAAATTAGTAAGATTATTAACCTTGGAGAAGGTAAGGTTATTGAAATTGAGACAGGACTATTGGCAAAGCAAGCGCATGGATCTGTTGTTGTGAAACAGGGCAAGACCATGCTGTTGGCTACCATTGTCTCGAATTACGAAGCAAAAGCAGATGTTGACTTCTTACCTCTGTCTGTTGATTATCAAGAAAAATTTGCTGCAGTTGGTAGAATACCGGGCAGTTTTTTGAAGAGAGAAGGAAGGCTTTCTGATTATGAAATTCTTATCAGTAGGTTAGTAGATAGAGCGTTGCGCCCTTTGTTTCCCGATGATTACCATTGCGAAACACAAGTTGCAATTTCATTGATATCATCAGATGAAAATATTTTGCCTGATGCTTTAGCCGGTTTGGCTGCTTCTGCAGCTATTGCTGTTTCAGATATTCCTTTTAACGGTCCTATTTCTGAAGTGAGAGTAGGAAGAGTAAATGGACAATTTGTAGTAAATCCGACCAAAACTGAACTCGAAAACAGCGATATTGATATCATTATTGCGGGGACTATTAATGATATCAACATGGTTGAAGGTGAGATGTCAGAAGTGCAAGAAATGGATTTGTTGGAAGCACTTAAATTTGGACATGCCATTATCAAAAAACAATGCCAAGCTCAAATCGAATTGAAACAAGAGGTAGGAAAAACTGCGATTAGAGAGTATGCCCGTTTTGAAGAAGATGCAACAATGTATGCAACAATAAAGAATTTTGCAGAACCAAAAATTGCAGAAGTTGCAAAATCTGCTTCTGACAAAAACGCAAGGTCAGAACAATTTGCACAAATTAAAGAAGATACACTTGCTCTTTTTGCTGATAATGAAGAAGTAGATATGTTTAAAGTAAAAACATATTTCGGTCAAATTGAGTGGGAAACCGTAAGAAATGTGCTGTTAGATACCAAAGTGAGATTAGACGGAAGAACCCCAACGCAAATACGACCTATTTGGTCAGAAGTGGACTATTTGCCGGCTGCACACGGAAGTGCTGTTTTTACAAGAGGTGAAACACAGGCATTGGCATCCGTTACATTGGGAAGTAAATTGGACGAACAACTTCTTGACAGCCCAATGAATCATGGCTACAGTAAGTTTATGTTACACTATAATTTTCCTGCATTTTCAACAGGAGAAGTAAGACCAAACAGAGGTCCAGGCAGGAGAGAAGTAGGTCATGGAAACTTAGCATTGAGAGGATTGAAAAAAGTTATTCCATCTGATGTTCCTTATACAATTCGTGTTGTGAGCGATGTGCTGGAAAGCAATGGGTCTTCTTCGATGGCCACAGTTTGTTCCGGTGCCCTTGCATTGATGGATGCAGGTATTCAGATTTCTAGACCGGTTTCCGGTATTGCTATGGGGATGATTTCTGATGAAAAAACAGGCAGACACGTTATCCTTTCTGATATTTTAGGAGATGAAGACCATCTTGGAGACATGGATTTTAAAGTAGTAGGAACTGAAAAAGGAATTACTGCTTGTCAAATGGACATTAAGATAAATGGTTTGTCTTATGAAGTGTTGGCAGAAGCATTAAACCAATCAAAACAAGGTCGCTTGCACATTTTAGGCGAGATGAATAAAACGCTTGCCGCACCGAGACCGGAATTGAAACCACATGCTCCAAGAATCGAGAAATTAGATGTGCCTAAAGAATATATTGGTGCTATTATTGGTTCCGGTGGCAAGGTGATTCAGGAAATTCAAGCACAAACGAATACAGTGATTACTATTGACGAAGTTGATGGTAAGGGCATTGTTGAAATTTCTTCTCCCGATGGTGAAAGCATTGCAAAAGCATTGGTTTGGATTAAAGGTATTATCACAGAACCGGAGGTTGGGGAGGTGTATCACGGTAAAGTAAAAACAATTGTAGAGTTCGGTGCATTTGTGGAATTTATGCCGGGTAAGGAAGGATTGTTGCATATTTCAGAAATTGATTGGAAACGTTTGCCATCAATGGAAGGAGTGTATCAGGTGGGTGATGAAGTGGACGTGAAACTTTTGGATATTGATAAGAAAACAGGCAAGTTCAAGCTTTCTCATAAGGTACTTATTCCAAGACCTGCACCCGAGAATAAATAAAAATTAGATTCTTTTGCAAAGAGGCTGTACGGACATTCGTGCAGCCTCTTTGCTTTTTTATCAAAAAGATTGTGTCTCAATCCATCCGTTGTATGCTGTTATTAGGTTTGAGGAATATTTGTAAGATATAATAGGCTTGCATTTCTTTTTGTAACTTTGCATTGTCTATGGAAAACATCTTATTTGAAGAGAAACAAAAGCCAAAACAATTTTGGATTTGGGCACTATTGATTGTTGTATGTTCAATGCCTCTGTATGGGCTGTTTTCTCAAATGGTTTTAGGAAAACCCTTTGGCAACAATCCCATGAGCAATAGAGGGCTTGTATTGTTGTTTTGTTTCTTGTTACTCACTGCTGTTTTTGTATTAAATATTACCCTAAGAACCAAGATTTGTAAGGACGGGATTTATGTTAAAATGTTCCCATTTCACGCAAAATTTAAGGTGTATCAAAAAGAAAGCCTTGCCGAGGCTTATGTGCGAAAGTATCAACCTGTAAAGGAATATGGTGGATGGGGATTGCGATATGGATTCAAGAATGGGATTGCTTTTAATGTCTCAGGGAATATGGGATTGCAATTAGAATTGAAGTCAGGAAAGAAAATTCTGATAGGGTCAAACAAGCCTAAGGAATTGGAGCATGCATTAACACAATTTTGGAATCAATCATAATAATTACACGTTTGAGAATCTGCATGGCAAGATTTAAAAGTTTACCTTTCGTTGTAATATTTGCATTCTTATTACTTGCGTGTGCTGGGAAAAAGAAAGTGGCGGAAATTCCACATCAACCTATTCCCAAGATTCCGCAATATGCCTTGGATAATCGTTTTATGTCTTCTCTTATTGCAGGACATTTTGCACTTATTTCCAATGATTATTTAACTGCACAAAAGCAGTTTCAGAATTGTTTGTTAATAAAACCACAACAACCCGAAGCATTATATAGACTTGCTCAAACAGAATTTAAACTCGGCAATTTAGACAAAGCATTAGATTACATTAAAAATGCCATAAAGAACGACCGTGAAAATAATCTTTGGTATCGGTTGCAATTTGTAGAATTATTGACAGCAAAAGGAGAATTGCTCAATGCCGCAACACAGCTTCAAAAGTTGTTGGATGTAAACCCTGCATATCAATTCATTTATCCTCTTGCAGATAGTGCATGGAGAAATGTAAGTGAATGGAATCGAGCAGAACAAGTTTGGAAGCAGTATCAGCATGTTTTTCCGCAAGATGCTCCACATGCAGACAGACATTTGATTGACTTGTATTTAAAACAAAATAAAAGAAATGAAGCATTGGCACTCTCAAAATCATTGTTCCAAACAGATAGTACGGATGGAGTGTATGTTTTGTTATATGCCAAAACCTTATATGCCGCAGGTAATAACGCAGTCTTAATTAATTTGTTTGAATCCTACACACGCCCAAATGCTGTTGTCATTCATAAAGACGAGTTTTACTCCGGAGCTTATTATTTATCCATTGATGCGGCTATGTCCAAATACGCAGTTGTATATGCGTCATTAGCACTGAGCACGGGACAAAACAATCAACTTCTTGCGCACTTTGTAAACGAAGTCAATCGTCATACTTTTGACGGTGTTTTGACTGCAAGTACGTTGAAGATTTCAGCCCAATCCAACCCGCTCAATGCAGAATTGCAACTGTTGGCAGGAGTTCAATTCTTAAAAGAAAATAACTTTGATGAAGCAGTTCAATTTTTAAAGCGCAGCAAGCAATTGGGTAACACATCTTTTATGATGTATAATACTTTGTGCCAAGCATTACAAAAATCAGGCAACTTGAAGGAATTGAAAATAATCTCAGAAGAAGCCTTGGAACTATATCCGTTTTCGAAAGAATTGCAGGAATATCAAGGAGAAAAGTAAATAATCGGGAGTTCCAAATTGAATAAAAAAGTTTGTGTCAAGGTGCCTTCTCTGTAATTTGAATAGTCGGAATGGATGAGAAGGTTTGTTGAGCTCACTGAAGGAGTCAGAGTTATGGAGCAATTGAAATGCTTTTCGACACAAAAAGAATGCAGTTTTTGTATCATGTATCCTCAAACAAATTGATAGATTTGCACTGACTAATGAAGGAGTTGAATGAGTGAAAAGTTGATAATTAACGAGCGCAACAAACCTTAGTCAGAAGCCAATACCAAGTAAAATGTCATTTTCTTATAATTCGACTCAATTCGCAGCAGCGTTACAGGGTGAATGGATAGGGCAAACCCTCCCTCAAGAAGAATTGCATTTTGTGATAACGGATAGTCGTAATTATGTTCAGCAACCTGGAGGAGCTTTTTTTGCCATAAAAGGTGACAGGTTTGATGGACATAAATTTTGTAAAGAGTTAGCATTCAAGGGGCAAAAAGTCTTTGTAGTATCTAAGGTTTTAGATTTGCCCAAAGGGTGCTGTCAATTGTTGGTCAAAGATACGTTAATTGCATTACAGGAGTTGGCTGCCGTACATCGTAGTGCATTTAGAGGCAAGGTGATAGGGATTACAGGAAGCAATGGGAAAACTATTGTGAAGGAATGGTTGTACGAATTGCTGTCTTTACAATTCAAAACCTATAAAAGTCCTAAGAGTTTTAACAGTCAGATTGGCGTAGCACTTGCACTACTGAATGCAGATATTGACTGTGAATTTTATTTGATTGAAGCAGGTGTTTCTCAAAAGGGAGAGATGCAAAAACTTGCCAAGATGATTCAACCTGAAATTGGGGTTTTTACACACCTTGGCTCGGCTCACAGTGAGGGTTTTAGCTCGGATAAGGACAAATTTTTCGAAAAATGTATGTTGTTTGAACACACCCAAAAAGTGTTTTTGCAAGATGAAATACAATTTAAGAAAGCGTTTCCTTATCGTGCAGAAATACTTTTGGTAGGAACCGATTTTTCATCTGATTACCTCTTTGCATTTTATGAAAATTCATTTACAGTCAAAACATTAACTAAATCTTGGAATTTTGATTACCACCATAAGGATGCAATCACTAAAACCAATATGAGTATGGCTTTGGCTGTTGCACTTGAGTTAGGTGTTGATTCAAAAAAAATATTAGGTAAGCCTGATAAATTGCAAACACCTGCCATGCGATTAGAATTATTAGAAGGCTATCATAATTGCACTATAATCAATGATACATGGACGAATGACACGGATGCGCTGAATGCAGCTATTGATTTTCTAATTCAACAAAAAAAACAATCAAAGACAACTTTGGTGCTATCTGATTTCCCTGATGGAACAGGAAACGATGCATATAAAAAAGCAGCCGAAGTGATAAATAATAAAGGCTTGGACATGTTTGTGGGTGTTGGAAATGTATGGCAGGAAATGCAAAATTTAATTCATGCAAAAACTAAATTTGTCTTTTCTGATACAGCCGAACTCTTGAGCAATATGCAGCATTTGCCTTTTGTTGACATGGCGATTTTAATCAAAGGCAGTCGTAAGTACCAATTGGAGTTACTGGCTTCACGACTCCAACTCAAAACACATGAGACTACATTAGAAATCAACCTCGATAACTTAGCTCATAACTTTCACTTTTTAAAGAACATCTTAAGACCGGAAACAAAGATTATGGCGATGGTCAAAGCATTTGCTTATGGTAGTGGAGATTATGAAGTTGCAAAACTTCTTGAGCATCATCGAGTTGATTATTTAGCAGTAGCCTTTGTAGATGAAGGAGTTTCGCTTCGTAATTCGGGTATTAAAGTCCCTATATTAGTGCTAAACCCTGAGTTGGGGGACATTGATAAATATGTTGAATATGCTTTGGAGCCTGCTGTAGGTTCCTTCTCGCAATTAGAAGCCTTTGCAAGTGCCGGACAACAAATCAAGGTTCATGTTGAGTTGGACACAGGTATGCACCGTTTAGGGTTTCAATCCTTTGAAAGAGAATTGCTTATAAATAAACTCAAGGAAATCAAAGGTTTGACAGTACAAGGAATTTTTACTCACCTTGCCGCTGCGGATGAGAGTATTGAAGATAGCAAAACGCAAAAACAAATTTCGGATTTTGAGGAGTATAGTCGGTTTCTAATACAACAATTAGATTGTCATCCAATATTGCACATCAGCAATTCTGCAGGTACAATCAGGTTCAAAGAAGCAGGTGGAGATATGGTGAGACTGGGCATTGCCTTATATGGTATTGACCCTTCGGGCGTATTGAATAAAAATCTTAAAAATGTCTTTACTTTTAAAACCCACATCACTCAAATTAAGACAATCAAAGCGGGTGAAGGGGTAGGTTATGGATTTCATAACCAAGAGAATCAAGCCCGAAAGATAGCAGTCATTGCAGTAGGTTATGCAGATGGATTTAATAGAAAGTTTAGTCAACGCAATCACTATGTGCTGATTCATGGTCATCAAGCACAGGTTATAGGAAATGTATGTATGGATATGACAATGGTTGATGTAACTGAAATATCATGTGAAGAGGGGGATAGTGTTTTGCTTTTTGGCGAAGATCTGTCAGTGCATAGTTGGGCAGAGAAATTAGATACCATTCCTTACGAAATCTTAACTTCTATCAGTCAGAGGGTTCGAAGAATTTTTATATCAGAAAATTAACTAATCAGTAATAATTACTTTTGCCGCATGTTCACGGGAATTATTGAAGCAATTGGAGAAGTTGTGCATATTGCAGAAAACCAATCTAACCTTACATTCACATTAAAAAGTGAAATAAGTAAAGAATTAAAAATAGATCAAAGTGTCGCCCATAATGGAGTGTGTTTAACTGTGGAAGAAGTAAAAGGGGACTTGTATAAAGTTACAGCAATTAAAGAAACCTTAACAAAAACAAATTTAAGGTATTGGTCAATTGGAGAGCGGGTAAATTTAGAACGTTCATTAACCGCTTCTCAGAGAATTGACGGACATTTTGTGCAAGGTCATGTTGACACGGTAGGCATTTGTAAAGAAATCAGGGATGAAAATGGAAGCTGGGTGGTAGTTGTAAAATATGAAGCATCAAGCCCTGAGTTCTTTACTGTCAACAAAGGTTCAATTTGCTTAAATGGTGTAAGTCTGACGGTTGTAGAATCAAAAAAAAGCGAAATACAAGTTTCAATCATTCCCTACACCTTTGAACATACAAACTTTAAACACATACGTATCGGTGATTATGTCAATATCGAATTTGATATATTGGGCAAGTATATCAGTGCATTGATTCAAAATAAATAATGAAAAAAAAGAATTTGCCTTTTTTCGTAAAAAGATAGTTCTTTGCACCCAAGAAAAATTTAAAAGATTATGTCAGATATTTCAACAAAAGTAAAGTCAATTATCGTTGACAAACTAGGAGTAGAAGAAAGCGAAGTTACTACTGAAGCAAGCTTCACACAAGATTTAGGAGCAGATTCTTTAGACACTGTAGAGCTTATTATGGAGTTCGAAAAAGAATTCAATATTGCTATTCCTGATGAGCAAGCTGAAAAGATTCAAACTGTAGGCGAAGCAGTAAAATACATCGAAGAACATTCTAAGTAATTCCCCTTTTTTAATGGAGAAAAAGCTGAAAAGAGTAGTTGTTACAGGTCTGGGAGCATTAACCCCCATTGGTAACGATGTTCAATCATATTGGACCGCCTTGCAAAATGGTGTTAGTGGTGCCGGACCTATAACACGCTTTGACGCTTCTCTGTTTAAAACCAAGTTTGCATGCGAAATTAAAAATTTTGATGCATCCAATTTTCTTGACAAGAAAGATGCAAGAAGAATGGATTTGTTTACCCAATATGCTTTAGTTTCCACTCAAGAAGCAATTAATGATTCAGGACTTGATCTTGAAAAGGTAAACAAGGATAGGGCAGGTGTGATTTGGGGCTCAGGCATTGGCGGGTTGACAAGCTTTTTCAAAGAAGTGGTTGAATTTGCCAAAGGTGATGGCGCACCCAGATTTTCACCTTTCTTTATTCCTATGATGATTGCAGATATTGCTTCAGGTTATATTAGTATCAGATATGGGTTTAGGGGGCCAAATTATACAACAGTATCGGCTTGTGCATCATCTAATAATGCGTTAATTGATGCTTTTAATTTAATTCGTTTAGGTAAAGCAGATATCATTCTTTCTGGTGGTTCTGAGGCATGTGTTAATGAACCCGCTATGGGAGGGTTTAACTCTATGAAAGCACTTTCAGAGAGAAATGATGATCCTAAAACAGCGTCAAGACCTTTTGATAAAGATCGTGATGGTTTTGTGTTAGGCGAAGGATCTGCTGCAATTATATTAGAAGATTTAGACCACGCACTTGCACGTGGAGCCAAAATTTATTGTGAAATGGCAGGTGGTGGTTTAACTGCAGATGCGCATCATATTACCGCTCCTCACCCTGAAGGATTAGGGGCTCAAATGGTAATGATGCACGCTTTAGAGGATGCAGAAATGCACCCTGAAGAAATTGATTATGTGAATGTGCATGGAACTTCTACACCTCTTGGTGATATTAGTGAGGTGAAAGCAGTTCAAAGAGTGTTTGGAGAACATGCATATAAATTAAATATCAGCTCCACCAAATCTATGGTTGGACACTTATTGGGAGCTGCCGGTGCAGTAGAAGCTGTGGCTGCAATCTTTGCATTGACTAAAGGTATCATTCCGCCCACTATCAATCACTTTACCGATGATGAAGTGTTTGACCCAAAACTTAATTTTACTTTTAACAAAGCTCAACAAAGAGAGGTTAATGCTGTTCTAAGCAATACCTTTGGCTTTGGCGGACATAATGTTTCCGTTATCTTTAAAAAGTTTAATCCTTAATTTTTGCAGTTGAGTATTTTTTCTATTTTCAGTTTTAGAAAAGATAAAAAATTTGCAAAGCGAATTAAGAAAATTACAGGTTATAAACCCAAAAATCTTAAGATTTATAAGTTAGCGTTTACACACAAAACCACAGCCAATAAAATTCACAATAAAGAATTGCGTGAAGACAATGAAAGGCTTGAGTTTCTTGGTGATGCAGTCTTGGATTTAGTGTGTGCTGAATTGTTATTTAAGCATTTCCCGTATAAAAATGAAGGTTTCTTGACCGAGATGCGTTCAAAAATGGTTAGTAGAGAACAGTTAGGAAACATTGCTTATAAAATGGGCTTGCAAGAAATTGTGAAGTTTGATAAATCAATGTTGGGTCGTCAAAGTGCAATGCATGCAGTTGGAGGAAATGCGCTAGAAGCATTGATAGGTGCGGTTTATCTTGATAAGGGGTATAAAAAAACAGTGAAGTTTATACACGAACGAATTGTAGATGCGCATTTAGATTTAATTGAGTTAGAAAAGTCAGAACTTAGCTATAAAGGGAAACTTCTTCAGTATGCGCAAAAAGTAAAAAGAGAAGTGAAATATGAAGTAGTAAAAGAGTTTAAATACAATGGCGAAACATATTTTGAAATATGTGTATGTATTGATAATGTTGAGTTTTCGAGAGAGGTTTTTAGCTCAAAAAAGAAAGCAGAAGAGTTAGCCAGTAAAAAAGCTTTTCTAAAAATATATGCGGAAGATGATGATAGTGCTATACAATGATTTGATGTAGTTCACTGCATAAATATTTCTGAAACCTTTCTTTTTATTGTGTTACTTGGGTTGACACAGCTCAATAAGGTTCCCCAAAGTAGATTTTGGATGAAGAAATGCAATTTTCATGTTGTCTGCACCATCAACAGGTGTTTCATTAATCAGTGTAAAACCCTCATCTTTTAATCGTTCGATTTCGCTTTCAATATTTTCCACCAAAAATGCATAGTGATGGATACCTTCACCACGTTTTTCAATAAACTTAGCAATTGGACTGTCAGAATTGGTAGGTGCAAGGAGTTCTATTTTGTTTTCTCCGGTTTTAAAAAAGGCAGTTATCACTCCTTGAGTAGGTACTTCTTCTTTTTTATAACATGGGGTGTTGAGTAATTGTTCGTATAAGGTGATGGCGGATTTAATGTCTTTCACCGCAATTCCGATATGTTCTATCCTTTTCATTGCTAGATGCGTATTTAAACACGCAATAAAATATTTTTATTTTAAATAATTGCTTAGTTTCGCAGCTTAGAATCAATCTAAATAATAAAACGATGTTAAAATTACCTATATACCTTGATAATAATGCTACTACACAGGTTGACCCCCGAGTATTGGAAGAAATGTTGCCTTATTTTACTGAGAAATTTGGAAATGCAGCGAGCAGAAATCACTCCTTCGGTTGGATTGCTGAAGAAGCGGTTGATTATGCACGTGAACAAGTAGCCAAGTTAGTTGGTGCAGATGCAAAAGAAATCCTTTTTACTTCAGGCGCAACCGAATCGGACAATTTGGCTATCAAAGGAGTTTATGAAATGTATAAACAAAAGGGCAATCACATTATCACTGTTACTACAGAACATAAGGCAATATTAGATACATGTAAAGCAGTGGAAAAATTAGGAGCAGTAGTTACGTATTTAGAACCTGATACAGAAGGGATGATAAGCGTAAAGCAAATTGAACAAGCTATTACTCCTCAGACAATTTTGATTAGTGTAATGTTCGGAAATAACGAAATTGGTGTAATTCAGCCGATTAGGGAAATAGGGGCATTGGCAAAGAAAAAAGGAATATTGTTTCATACAGATGCAACGCAAGCAGTAGGTAAAGTTCCGGTAAATGTGTTGGATGATCAAATAGATTTGATGTCTTTTAGTGCACACAAATTATACGGACCCAAAGGAGTAGGTGCTTTGTATGTAAGAAGAAAAAATCCTCGTATAAAGGTAATTGCCCAAATGGATGGAGGAGGACATGAAAGAGGTATGCGTTCCGGTACCTTGAATGTACCCGGCATAGTAGGATTTGGAAAAGCATGTGAAATATGTATAAATGAAATGGAAACTGAAGGCAAGCGCTTAAGCAAACTTAGAGACAAGCTTCAAGATGGTTTAAGCGTATTAGAAGAGTCATATATCAATGGAAATAAAGCTCACAAACTACCCCATGTATTAAATATGTCTTTCAAATATGTTGAAGGTGAAGGGTTGATAATGGGAATTAAAAACATTGCTGTTTCTTCCGGATCTGCATGTACATCGGCATCTTTAGAGCCTTCTTATGTGTTAAAAGCATTAGGGTTGGATGATGAATTAGCACATTCTTCATTACGTTTTGGACTTGGTAGATTTACTACTGAAGAAGAGATTGATTACACCATTGAACATGTGAAAGAAGCTGTAACAAAACTGAGAGAGATGAGTCCTCTTTGGGAGATGTTTAAAGAAGGAATTGATCTGAAAGCGCAAACGTGGGCTGCTCACTAAACAGATAATAGAATTTTAGAAAGAGCTATACCGAAAGGGATTGCTCTTTTTTTATTTTAATTGTTTCCAGATTCGTTGGTTTGCTTGTGGATCGCTGGTTGTTTCAAAGATTGCCAAAGATGTGCAACTAAGAAAAGCCGAGACCTGTTGGGTGAAATCTTGCTGCTTATTTGCCGTAAAATATTCTATATTAAAATCTTGTGCAATATTGTGTGCGGTACGTGTATGAGGGGTCGTAAATAAATGCCCGGCTTTACTTGTTGAAGGACCGGGAATCATGTCAAAGATGTTCCCACAATGGTTGTTAAGTAAAATAATCTTCAGATTCTTCGGCAGTTTTTCAATCCAAAGCCCATTGATGTCATAAAAAAAGGCTAAATCACCACTAATTAAAAAATGTTCATGTTTTGAATCTGCCAAGGCGGCTCCAATAGCAGTTGATAGACAGCCGTCTATGCCGCTGGTACCTCTGTTTGAATACACTCTGTTACTTTGATTTGGCGCGCATACTGATACATAGCGCACAGACATGGAATTTGCTGCATGGATGATTGCATCGTGTGGGAGCAGTTCCATTAATTGTGATACTGTCCATAAATCTGTTAATTCTGTCTGTTGTTGCAGCAGTTTTGTAAACTGAACACTTTTACTATCCATCGCTTGAGTCCAAGTTTGTTTAAAACTCGCATTGCTCTGCATATCACTTTCTAATGATGCCCCAAGTGTTTTTAGGATAATAGGTTTTGTAAAGAATGTATCTCGAACAATGTTTGTATCAGCAAGATGGTAATGGTTCTTGGGGGGATGTTTTCTAATAAGATTCTTTAAATTTTTATTTAGTAAGAAACTCCCTGTTGTAATAAGTGTTTCTGGTTTACGTTTAAGCCAGAATTCCTCTGTAATTGAGTTAAGCAATAACTCCCAATGTTGATGGCTTTGCAACTGACGATAAGGAGAACTGATGTCGCATAAGATTAGCGCATCTTGTTGCGATAGCAATGTTAATTCATGTGCAATAGAGTCTTGGTAGCTGCCTGTACCGCACAGCACCATTAGACTTCTGCCTGTTTTAACAGAGTGATTATGGAAAATCGGAGCTGTGAATTGTTTGTTTGTCTTTACTAAACTAAAAGGATTGTAAATGCTAATAGGTTCATGGAAGTACAATGGTTCTGAAAAGTGAAAGTTTACATGAACGACACCCTTATCCGGGAATTGGGAATATGTAAGAATTTTGGAAGCTATCCGATCTACTTTTCCCAATGCGCGTTTTGATTCTAACAATCCTTTCCATTCAATATACTTATTTGCGTATTTCCCAAAAACCCTTTTTTGATGAATTGATTGATTCTCCCAGCAATCTAATAAAAGCAAAGGGCGGTCGGCACTGAGCACAATTAAAGGTACATGTAGCTGATGCGCTTCTGCAACAGCCGGAAACAGATTGAGTAATGCGGTTCCGGAAGTACAAATAATAACGACCGGTACTTGAGTTATCTGTGCCGCACCCAAAGCCATATATCCGGCAGCGCGTTCATCAACGACTGAATGTAGCTCAAAACCATTGTGCGATACAGCACCATTGATTAAAGGGGCATTACGAGATCCGGGGCAGATGAAAATATGTCTTACCCCTAATGAGTAAAGGCATTGGAATAAGTGGTGTACGTTCTCTTGTCCTCCTTTTTTCACGTTCTAAAATTTAGTTTGCAAATGTATCAATATAAGGGTAGAAATATTCATGCCTACTGCTCTTTTGTATCTAAGGTTAACCATGAAATAGATTAGTAAAAATTAAGACGGAATTCAATGGAATTTGCCGAGTCGTTTTTTTTGTTGTGAATGTTTAAATTATGTGAGCAAGTAGTAAAGTCAGTAAGTGATTTCTGTGTAAATTGCAGCACCTTTTAAAAAAGAAAAAATGGATAATCAGAACCCAGAAGAAAGTGAAGAAAGAATCATTTCGATAAATATCGAAGATGAAATGAAAACCGCCTACATCGACTATTCAATGTCGGTAATTGTATCTCGTGCTTTACCCGATGTACGTGATGGACTCAAGCCGGTGCATAGACGTGTGCTTTATGGAATGACAGACTTGGGATTGGCACATAACCGTCCGTATAAGAAGTCAGCCAGAATAGTGGGAGAGGTGTTGGGTAAATATCACCCTCATGGAGACTCCTCAGTTTATGATACAATGGTAAGAATGGCGCAGGATTGGAGCTTGCGTTATATGATGGTTGACGGACAAGGAAACTATGGTTCAATAGATGGCGACCCGCCAGCAGCAATGCGTTATACTGAGGCAAGAATGAAAAAAATTGCCGAAGAGATGATGGCTGACATCGATAAAAATACTGTTGATTTTAGACCCAATTTTGATGAGTCGTTAAAAGAGCCGACAGTACTACCTGCTAAGGTTCCAAGTTTACTTGTAAATGGAGCTTCAGGAATTGCCGTAGGTATGGCTACCAATATGGCACCTCATCAACTCGGTGAGGTTATTGACGGTACGGTAGCATATATTGATAATAATGATATTGATATTGCAACATTGATGACACATATCAAAGCTCCTGATTTTCCAACAGGTGGAATTATCTATGGAATGGAGGGAGTAAGAAGTGCTTACGAAACCGGTAGAGGAAGGGTTGTGATGAGAGGTAGGGTAGAGTTTGAAACTTCACATACCGGAAAGGAAATGATTGTTGTAACTGAAGTGCCTTATATGGTGAGTCCTTCCCAGATTATTGTCAAAGCTGTTGATTTAGTCAACGAAAAAGTGATTGATGGTATTAGTGGTATTCGTGATGAATCAGGAAGACAAGGAATGAGAATTGTGTTTGATTTGAAGAGAGATGCCATTCCAAATGTTGTGTTAAATCAGTTGTATAAATATACAGCCCTGCAAAGTTCATTCAGTATCAACAATATCGCATTGGTTAATGGTCGTCCTGAAGTGCTTGATTTGAAGAGTTTAATTAGACATTTCGTAGATCATAGACACGATGTTGTAACCCGCAGAACTCAGTTCTTGCTTGATGAAGCCCAAAAAAGAGCCCATATCTTAGAAGGGTTGTTGATTGCTCTTGATAATCTTGATGCAGTTATCAAATTAATTCGAGAATCAACCAATCCGAATGATGCAAAAGACGGCTTGATGACGACTTTTAATTTGAGCGAAATCCAAGCAAAAGCAATTTTGGACATGAGGTTGCAACGATTAACAGGACTGGAAAGAGATAAAATCAGAGAAGAGTATAGGGAAATCATGGAACTGAGTAAATACTATAATGAAGTGTTGGCTTCATTTGAGTTAAGGATGAAAATTATCAAGGATGAGTTGTTAGAGGTGAAAGAGAAGTTTAATGATAACCGTAGATCTGAAATTGTTCTCTCTGCTGATGACATCAGTATTGAAGACTTGATTCCAGATGAAAAAGTAGTGGTAACTATATCGCATATGGGATATGTAAAAAGAACTACTTTAGATGAATATAGAGAGCAGAACAGAGGAGGCAGGGGTAATAGAGGAGTAATTCATAGGGATGAGGATTTTGTAGAACACTTAATGATTGCTTCTACGCATAACTATATACTTTTCTTTACAGAACAAGGACGTTGTTTCTGGCTCAAAGTCTATGAAATTCCTGAAGGTAGTAAAGCAACAAAAGGAAGACCAATTCAAAACCTAATTCAAATCCCTCAAGATGATAAGGTGAAAGCATTTATTAATGTTAGGAACTTAGAAGATAAGGAATACACTGAAAATAACTTTGTGATTTTGTGTACTAAAAAAGGTATTATCAAAAAGACTTCATTAGAAGCATATTCTCGCCCGAGAGCCAATGGTATTAATGCAATTACCGTAAGAGAAGGAGATGAATTGTTAGAAGGAAAATTAACTAATGGTACATGTGAAGTAGTGTTAGCAAAAAAATCCGGTAGGGCAATACGCTTTAATGAAACACTTGTCCGTCCTATGGGAAGAACAGCTTCGGGTGTAAAGGGTATCACATTAGAATCTGCAAAAGATGAAGTGGTAGGAATGGTTTGTGTGGATACGAAATCTGAAATAGAAACTACAATCTTAGTTGTTTCAGAAAATGGATATGGAAAGCGAACCGATTTGGACGACTACAGGATAACAGGTAGGGGCGGTAAAGGAGTAAAAACGCTTAACATCACTGATAAGACGGGTGATTTGATTGCAATAAAATCTGTTGAGGAGAAAGACGGATTAATGATTATTAATCGCTCCGGTCTAACAATCAGAATCAGGGTTGCGGACTTAAGAGTTATGGGTCGTGCAACTCAGGGTGTTAGATTGATTAATATCAAAGACAATGATATGATTGCATCTGTAGCCAGAGTAAAATATGATCCTGATGCTGATATTGAAGAAGATTTTGAACAAGTTACAGATCCAAATGTTATTATTCCCGATGTGGAAGGTGCTGATAACGGAGATAATGTTAACCCTGAAAATGCCGATGAAACCCCAGAAGAGTAACATCAATAATGAAACCGTTCCGTTGGTAAAACGGAACGGCATAATAATTGAATAACATGATGTATAAAGTAAATTTGTAATAGTATGAAGAAGATATCAATAACAGTATTAATGTTCGCACTGCTTGCCTTCAGTGGAAATGTGTTTGCTCAATCACATAAATTGACAGATGCATGGTTTGCCATGAAAAATAATGACCTTGTACGTGCAAAACAATCCATAGATGAAGCCTATGAACATGAAACCACAAAAGGTACGGCTAAAATGTATTATTATCGAGGATTGGTGTATATGCAAATTGCAGCCAATGCCCAAGATGATGTAAAATTTAAAGAGTTGGATTCTCAAGCATCTCTGAAATCAGCTGAATCTTTTTATCAATACTTGATTTCAACAGAGAAAAAGAAAAAAGGTGAGTTAGAAGATGTTTATGCAAACATGCTTTATTCAGCCAATTTCTGTTTAGTAGATGCAGGTGCTTTTGCTGACAAAGGTCAATATCAACTCGCTGTGAAATATGCAGAGGCTGCATATCATTTGACCTTGCATGATGAGAAACAAAATCTTAAACAAAATGGTATTACCACCAACAAGGCTTTGCTCAGCATGTATTATTATGCAAATGAAGGTGGTGATAGAGTGAATTCAAGAAAATTCTTGAATATGTTGATTGATAATAAGTATGATGAACCTCAATTATATATTTTCCTTGCTCAATCTTATTTCCAAGAAGGTGATTCAGCAACAGGAATTCAGGTTTTGGAAAAAGGACGGAATATATATCCTGAAAACAAGGATTTGTTATTAGAGGAAATTGGATATTATCTTGCAAAAGGTAAGACAGATGAGTTGTTGGACAGATTCAATCAAGCCATAGAGTCCGATCCCGAAAATTCTAATTATTATTTTTACAGAGGCTCTTTGTTTCATCAAAAGAAAGATTATGCATCTGCCGAGAGAGATTATAGAAAAGCAATTGAACTAAATGAAAATAATATGGATGCTAAGTATAACCTTGGTGCAATGTTTATTGATCAAACGGTTCCAATTATTGAAAAGATGAATGCAAATGCTTCTAATTTTGCTTTGTACGATGATTTAGAAGCAAAAAAGTATGCTTTATATGAGAAGGCTTTACCTTACTTGAAAGAAGCATATGAGTCAGGTGAAATAAAAGAAAAAGAAGAAAAAATCAACCTGCTGACTATACTTCGTGATTTTTATAAATTTAAAAAGGATAGGACAAATATGGAGTACTATCAGAATGAGATTGAGAAAGTGAACTCAGGAAAGTAAGCAATCTACTTAAATGAACAAAGGTCGGTAGTGAATAATGCCGACCTTTGTTTTTTATTTTTAAGAGGGTAGAGAGCATGTGTTTCATAATTAAAATCAAATATATACTATTATTAAAGTTGCTTGAGGCAAGGTGCTTGTCCATTATTTGCTTTGTTGCAAATAGAGTTGTGTGAATTATATGGCTTGTTTTTGTGGGTGCTTGCGTTGTCAATTTTTTTATAACTCACTGATGACCCTTTTGTATTCTTATAGAATTTCCTCATTCATATATAATATTCTGAAGTAAATTGTGTGTATTTAGTTAAGTTGGCATGTATGGATAAAATTTTATAGCTTAAAGTCTGTATATCAATTTTTTGCCTAATATTGCAACCCTAAACTAAACAATTATATGAAGAAACAATTTTTAAACATCGTTATGGCAATGGCAGTGCCTTGCCTACTCTCTTTCCAGTCTTGTAAAAAAGAAGGAAACACAGCGACTTCAACACTAGGTCAGGCAACAATTACCGGTAGAATTACTGGTGATATTGATTTGACTAGCGGCAAAAAAGATGGTCTTTCAGGTGTAAAAGTAATTGCTAGAATTAACTTTTCAGATTTAAGCACTTCATCAGCACCTTCCGGTGTGAAAGTGTATGAAGCTACAACAAATGCAGATGGATATTATACTCTTAAAGTAGATGCCGGAAGCAAAGTTGTAAACGCAATGCTCGAGTTACCAAACAAAATTAATTTGGAACAAACTAAAGAAGATGGTTCAAAAGAAGTTGTAGAATTTATGATTAACGGTTCTGCTTCTCGTACTGTTACTTTATATAAAGGTCAAACTAAGACAGAAAATGAAGAATATACTTCTGAAAAATCACTTCCTATTGGTCTTGTAACTATAAAAGGAAAAGTTGAATATAGAAACGATTTGTGCGAAGCAGATCCTGACGATCAAGTTTCTAAGGTTCCTTCTGGAACTAAACTTGTTATTACTTGGACCGATGATGATTCAGAATCAAGAGAAGTAGTAATTAATGTAAAATCTGACGGTACTTATGAGTTTTCAGTTGAATCCAAGTCTGCTAGCAAAACTATAAAAGTACGTGGATTGAAATTCTTTGCTGATCAAAAATATGATGATGGTGGAGATTGTAAAACAGAAGTTGATTATGGTTACACAACAGTAACTACTTCATCTACTGTGAACAAGAATGAAACCAATATTGAGGATATTATCTTCGAATAATATTCTGTTATTTATCCACTAAAAATATAATAATCAGAAATATGAGAAAGATAATTTTAACGGCTTTGGTTCTTGGTGTGACTATGCCAACCATCAGTGCACAGGAAGAGCTGAGCTTTAAGAATAAAAAGGGACAAGAAGTCCTTCCACAGCAAAGCGACTGGGCGTTTGGTATTGCCGCCAATCCATTTTTGAACTATGCCGGAAATTTGCTGAATGGAACAAACGGAAATACTTCGCCTGTTTTTGTAAATGCGAATGGTCCAAGTATTTTGAACGGTAATTTTAGTCTGAATAACATAGCTTTTATGGGCAAGTATATGAAAAGTTCTAATACTGCCTATAGAGTTAGATTTGCAGGTAATCTTTATAACCAAACAGTTTCAGGATTTGTTGCAAAAGATGTATTGATTAATAATGTTCTACTTCCGGAGTTTGTAGAAGATAAACACAATATCAGAATGTCTAACGTGTTATTGGGTGCCGGTATTGAAAAACGTAAGGGTAGCAAACGCTTACAAGGAATTTATGGGGCAGAACTTTTTATTGGATATGTTTCCAGACAAGATAGGTTCACATACGGTAATGAAATGACTACTGATTTCACTGCTCCCGCTTCAACTAATTTTGCAAGTAACGTTTTCGTTCAAGGAGGTAGATACTACAGAACTACATATACTAATATGGGAAATACATTTCTTGTGGGAGCTAGAGGATATGTTGGAGCTGAATATTTTATTACTCCTAAAATATCACTTGGTGGTGAATTAGGTTATTCCGCGGCAGTTGCTAGAAGAGGAAAATCTTATTCATCTCATGAGACATTTGACTTTGACAACCTTACAGCTGAGAAAGTTGAGTTTAAGAATAATAATTGGAATCCATCTTCTTTCGGTTTAGGGCTTGACAATTTTAACGGAGGAATAAACTTGTACTTCTATTTCTAATACAAGGTCTCTATTTAGACAAAAGTCGCTCTTATCAATAAGAGCGACTTTTTTTTGTCATCAAGTTACGCCCAGAAGCAAAGATTTTGATTCATAGTTGCTTGCTATGTAGTCATGTACATAAAGGTAATTAGAGGCTAATTAGTCACTTCCAAATTAAGATTTTCTATTTCGTTAGGATGATTTGGTAGCATATTAATAACATAGCATATTTCAAGTCTAACCTCCCATATAGACTTATTCATCTTCATAAAAATCTATAAGAGCACCAAAATACATTTCATCCCAACCTTGTGAGATGTCATCAAACGCTTCATCCGGAATGTTTGTATGGACTAACTCAACAGAGGTTCCTTTTGGGTGTGCATGTAATTTAATTGTAACAATAGATTGGTCAGAGTCTTCTCCAAAATACCATTCTTGCACAATCTTTCTCCCTTCATCAAATTCAAGGTTCCTACCACAAATTGCACCGTCCCATAATGAAAATTCGGAATTGATATCTGTGCTCATTATTGCCGAAGCACCTGACCACAATTGAATTGTATAAGGCAATGTGAGTGCTTTGAATAATTCCTCAGGTGTTGCCTTAACAATGTAGTAGTGCTTATACGTTTTCATTAATACCCCAATATTTTTAACATACTCTTATAACTTTGTTCTTTACTGAAAAGTTTTGTTATCCAATTGCCATCTTCATTTCGAGTAATTAAAATTTGTTTTGGTCCTGGAGTAAGACAATGTTGAATTCCGCCATATCCGCCTATGCTGTCTTGATAAGCTCCAGTGTGAAAGAATCCAATATATAGTGGGTCTTCTTGATTGTATGATGGTAAGTATATTGCATTAGAATGTTGGTCAGAGTTGTAATAATCATCAGAGTCACATGTAATGCCACCTAACAATACACGCTCGTATGTTTCTTCCCAATGATTCAGTGGAAGCATAATGAATTTCTTATTGATAGCCCAAGAGTCGGGTAGGGTGGTCATAAATGAGCTGTCAATCATGTTCCATTTTTCTCTGTCGTTTTGGATTTTTTGTTCTTCAATCTTATAAATAATTCCACCGCTTTCACCTACAGTAAATGATCCAAATTCTGTAAAAATATCAGGTTCCGGAATTCCTTGAGATTCGCAAACCGTCTTAATCTGAGCGATAATCTCTGTTGCCATGTACTCGTAGTCAAAGTCGAATTTAAGTGAATTCTTAATTGGAAAACCTCCTCCTATATTAAGATAGGTTAATTCAGGTTCGAATCTTTTCAATTCACAATATACTTTTATACATTTATGTAATTCATTCCAATAGTATGCATCATCTTCAATTCCGGTATTAATGAAGAAGTGTAACATTTTTAATTTGACATTCTTGCGCGGGCGAATCTTTTGTTTGAAAAATGGTACTATGTCCTTGTATCCTATACCTAATCTTGAAGTGTAAAATGGGAACTTAGGTTCTTCTTCTGCTGCAATGCGTATTCCAACATTGAGTGGTCCTTGCAACCTCTCTAATATGGCATCGGCTTCTTTGAAGTTGTCTATAACAGGAATTACATTTGTATATCCACTTTCGATTAGCTCTGCAATGTTTTCAATGTATTGTGTAAGTTTAAAGCCGTTGCATATAATGAATTTGTCTTTTTTGATTAATCCTTTTTCATAAAGAGATTGGATTAAGTTGATATCGAAAGCAGAAGATGTCTCAAGGTGAATGTCATTCTTCAGCGCTTCTTCAATTACATGTATAAAGTGAGAGCTTTTGGTACAATAACAATAGTTGTATTCACCTTGATAGTCAGCTTTTGCCATTGCCACATTAAACCACATTTTTGCCTTTTTGATGTTTTCGGAAATTTTTGGGAGGTAAGTGAATTTGAGCGGTGTGCCATACTGTTCTACTACTTCCATGAGGTTTATGTCATGAAAAAGCAGTTCGCCATTTTCTACTTCAAATTCTTCTTGAGGCCAGTCAAAAGTCTGTTCAATTAAGTCAATGTACTTATTTTTCATTTATCTGAGTAAGTTAGTTCTGTTTTAAAATGCAAAAGTAACTAAAATGAATTTGAAAATATTCTTAATATAGAAATAAAAAAGCGGACAAAGTCCGCTTCTTTTAAATGTGTCTATATGAGTAAAATTATTTTATTCCGTGCATCCAACGAGTAATGATTGGACCTAAAGCAAATAATAACAATGCGCAACCGATAGCAAAATATCCAAGGTATTTGAATACTCCCATGCCTAACGCAAGTGCATCTGTTCTTAAAGACGCGATTACTTTACCACTAATGCTGGTGTTGATAATCTGCTCGGCTTCGGCTTCAGTTACTATACCATGATTAAGTTTGTCACTGGCATTCACTAAGAAATGTCTGGTGCTGTTCTCAATGATTTTATTTTTCTCTGCATCGTCTTGTGCATCTGTAGCTTTGTCATACAATTCTTTTATTTGGAGTGTTGCAACTGCGTACTTAGGTGTCTCGTCAGTCCCGTTGAGAGCAGACAGAGTTTGATTGTCTATCAAAGCTTTTTCGACAGAATATTCACCCAATGAATGAATAAACGTTTCGCTTTCTAAAACGGAAACAACATTTTTATCTTCAATCCTGTTTTTAAAGGATTCCTCTTTTATGACTGTAGCTTCATTTACTGTAGTAAAGGCGGCTATATGTTTGCCTCCTTGATGCGCAATGGATGAAGAGAGAAACCAAATTCCCATCATAAGTCCTACAATTTTGGCAGGAGATAGTTTAGTAACCAATGATAATCCCACAGGTGAAAGAGTTAATTCACCTAATGTATGTAATAAGTACAGTATAATAAGGAAGAAAGCGGGAACCAAACCTTCAACTGCATAATTATTTCCCATCGTTAAAACTACAAAACCTAATCCGAGTAAGGTTAATCCTGTAGCAAACTTGTAAGGAGCAGCGGGTTCTTTTCCGGCATTTCCAAGTTTAATCCAAATCCAAGAAAAAATTGGAGCAAAAATGATAATAAATAAGGGGTTGATAGATTGAAAGAATGTAGTAGGGGCATTAAATCCACCGATGTGTTTATTAACATTTCTTTCTGTAAATAAGTTTAATGCAGAACCTGCTAATTCAAAGAATGTCCAGAATACTGTTGTAAAAAGTAATAATATCACAATAACCCAAATTCTTTGTTTTTGCGCCTTTTCATATTTATTTGCCTGAAGTAGCAAGTAGCCAATAACTGTTACTGCAAGTACAGCTAAGCCTATATCTACTACGCTATTGTGAAGAATTAAGATCCAAGCAATAGGAATTAAAATAATGACAGTAATTAAAGGTAGTATTTTGTTACTAACATTTTTAATAAGAGGAGTGCTTGCGTCTTCAGGTTCATATCCGTGTTCTTCCAACCAACCTTTCTTTTGCGCAAAGATAAAGATTAGGTATCCTACTAACATCCCAAGACCGGCAGTTAGGAACCCGTATTTCCAACCTTCTATTTCTCCAATTGCTCCGCAGGTTAATGGAGTTAGAAATGCTCCAATGTTAATACCCATGTAAAAAATGGTGAATGCTCCATCTCTTTTGGGGTCTCCTTCTTTGTAGAATCTGCCAATTAAACTGGAAATATTGGGTTTGAAAAAACCATTTCCTATGACCAATAAAGCCAGACCAAAATAGAAGGTTGTTTGGTTGTCTAAGAATAATGTAAATTGTCCTAAAGCCATAATGAGCGCTCCCCAGATAATTGCTTTTCTGAACCCCATGACTTTGTCTGCCAACACTCCTCCAATCAGAGGTGTCAGATAGACTAAGGCTCCATAAGCAGCATAGATTCCGTATGCTTTAGTGTCATCAAACGCAAATCCTCCTTTTACTAGTTCCGAAGTCATGTAGAGAATCAAGATTGCCCGCATGCCATAATAGCTGAAACGTTCCCATAATTCTACCATGAACAATGCGAACAAGGCTCTCGGATGAATTTTACGATTTAATAAAATTACGAATAATACCCAGATAGCAACGGCTCCCCAGGCTAATGACATAATAGAGTAAGGATGCATATTTGTTTTTGTTTAAATGTGTCTGCGAATGTAAAAATTTAATTATAAGTTTTCGTTAATAAAATGAGTGATGCGATTGAATAAATGCATTCTTGTCATTCCGCCATAAATTCCATGGTTTTTATTTGGATAAAATTCTGATTCAAAAGCAATATTTTTTTCTACCATTATACGTACCATTTCCATAGTTTGTTGTACGTGCACGTTGTCATCAGCCGTTCCATGGATGAGCAAAAACTTGCCCTTTATTTTATCAACATGTGAGAGTGGAGCATTGAATTCGTAACCTCCCTGATTTTCCTGTGGTGTACGCATATATCGTTCAGTGTAAATATTATCATAGAATTTCCAGTTTGTTACCGGTGCAACAGCGATTGCAGCCTTGAAAATATCACAGCCTAATGTAATGCCCAGAGAACTCATAAATCCACCGTAACTCCAACCCCAAATACCAATACGTGAAGAATCAACATAAGATTTAGTTGCCATCCATTGTGCGGAGGCAATTTGGTCTTCAATTTCTAGTTTGCCTAAATTTAGGTAGGTACATTTTTTGAATTCTTCTCCTCTAAATCCGGTGCCTCTGTTGTCAACGCTCATAATGATGTAACCTTGTTGTGCAAGAAATTGAAACCACATGAAATTTGCTCCACCCCATTGATTTTTAACGGTTTGAGAACCGGGCCCTCCATATACGTAAAACAACACAGGATATTTCATGCTTTCATCAAAGTTAGGGGGTAATATTTGCCAGTAATTGAGCGATGTTCCTTGTGCAGTTGTTAACTTTCCAAATTTGAATTTGCCAAGGTTTTCTTTTTCCAGCAATTTGACGAGATTTTCGTTATTTTCTAATTCACGAATTACTTTGCCATTATTATCTTTTAAAGTGTAAACGGGTGGGGTAGCAAACGTAGAGTAGCTTTCCAAAAAATAATGACCACCCTTGGTAAAGGTAACATTATGCCAACCTGATTTTGTTGTAATTTTAGTCTTCTTGTTGTTTGATATAGTTATTTTGTACAATTGTCTTTCTGTTGGTGTTTCTTCAGCAGATGTGAAATAAATAATTCCTTTATCTGTATCATAATATTTAATGGCATCTACATCATAAGATGCAGGTGTAATTGCTTTTAAATTTTTTGTTTGTGTGTTGAGTTGATATATTTGATTAAAACCATTTCGTTCACTCAAAAACAAGAAAGACATTCCTGTTTTGTCAAAATAATATTGATTATTGATATCAATATAATATTTGTTTGTTTCTTCGTAAATGGTTGTGTTTGCTCCGGTTTGAATATTAAACTGATGAACCTTAAGGTTGTTTTGATGTCTGTTCAAATGTTGATAATACAAGAGATTGGCAGTTGCCCATTGTATTCTGGGTAGATATGAGTTGTCCGATTCTGTGCTTGCTATCTGTGTGTTCTTAAGCGATGCTAATTCAAATACATTGACACTGACTAAAGAATTTGGTTCGCCTGCTTTAGGATATTTGTATTTTTCGAGAGTAGGGTAACTCTTACCTTGATATAGCTCAATTGTGAACTCGGGCACTTTTCTTTCATCAAATCTGAAATACGCGATATTTTTTCCATCAGGACTCCATTCATAACCGCGACTCATTGTGAATTCTTCTTCATAAACCCAATCCACTGCTCCATATATAATTTCATTTGCTTTACCGTCACCCCCAATAATCACAACGCTGGAATCCTTAATGTTTTGGACTATGATGTTGTTGTTCACCACACCAGCAACTTTATTCCCATCAGGAGAAAAAGTTGCATATCTGCAATATCCACCAAAAATATTTGTGATAGTTTTGGTTTTGAGATCTAAAACAAAAACTTTGGTTTCGTAAGAATGTCTATAAATGGGTTGAATATCACTCTCAATTAATACCTTGCTTTCATCAGAGCTAAAGGTGAATGAGTGCATACGAATTTCCTTTCCTTCATACTTTAAATCTGTTTTTTTGACTAAAGTTGAAAGTTTATTACCTGTTTTGAAATCAAATACGCTGATTTCATTGTTCTCTAATTTTACAAAACTCTTTCCGTCATTTAGGGCTATAAAGTTTTGAATTCCATTAGGACTATATTTAGCAGAAGCCCAAATATCCTTTAGGTTAAGTTGTTGTGCAAGAAGAGTCTGTGGGAAAGTCAGGAGTGTTATTCCAGAAAGCAGGATGAAATTACTGAATGTTTTTCTCATTTTTGTTGTCTTATTCTGAATTCAAAAGTATTTATTTTTTTGCAATGCAATACCACAAAGTAACAGAACAACATATCAGTGAACTCAAGGCTTTTATTAATACTGAACAAATAATTGTTGAAGAAAACAAAGTCAAACCATACGGAAGCGACTATACAGAGGATTTTTATTTTCCACCGGAACTTGTAGTGTTGCCGACAAAAGCTGAAGAGGTTGCACAAATTTTGGCATATTGTAACAAGAATTTATTACCGGTTACACCACGAGGAGCCGGTACCGGTTTAAGTGGAGGAAGTTTGCCGATTTTTGGCGGTATTTCACTTTCCTTAGAAAAAATGAATAGGATTGTGGAGATTGATTTACATAATCTTCAAGCACGAGTGCAACCCGGTGTTATCAATCAAACATTGAGAGAAGAGGTCGAAAAACTGGGTTTGTTTTATCCACCCGATCCCGCCAGTAAAGGTTCCTGTTTTTTGGGTGGCAATGTTGCCCATGCGTCAGGAGGTCCAAGAGCGGTTAAGTATGGCACAACAAAAGATTATGTTTTGAACCTGCAAATTGCATTACCCTCCGGTGAGTTGATTTGGACAGGAGCTGATACTTTAAAATTCAGTACGGGTTATAATTTGACTCAATTGATGGTAGGAAGCGAAGGCACATTGGGGATTGTTACTGAAATAGTATTTAAACTGATACCGTTGCCTTCGCATCGAATGTTGATGTTAACTCGATTTGCAAAGGCTGCCAACGCTTGTACCTTTATACCGGAAATGATGCGTCAAGGCATAACGCCTTCTGCAATGGAATTTATGGAAAGCAAAGCAATGCAAATTGCATCAAAAGCTACAGGTATTGCTGTTGCTACGGAAGGGATTGAAGCATTTGTTCTTATTGAACTTGATGGCGATAATCCCGATGTGTTGATGAGCCAATGTGAACAGGTATATTCAGTGTTGGAACAATTTGGAGCAGGTGAAACAGAATTGGCAGATACCGCAGAACAACAAGACAAGTTTTGGAAATTAAGACGTATTATGGGCGAAGCTGTCAAACAAAGTTCTGTTTACAAAGAAGAAGATACTGTTGTGCCCCGATATGCGTTGCCAACTCTCTTTGCTCGAGTAAAGGAATTAGAACTAAAATATGGTTTTGAAAGTGTCTGCTATGGTCATGCCGGTGATGGGAATTTACATGTAAATATTTTGAAAAATAGTCTCAGTGATACACTGTGGCAAGAAATGATTCCAAAAGCAATTACGGAATTGTTCCTTACCTGTAAAGAATTAGGTGGAACAATTTCAGGTGAACACGGAATTGGTTTGGTACAAAAAGAATATATGCCCATAGTGTATAGCCCGGTTCATATAGCTTTGATGAAAGGAATAAAAAAAGCATTTGACCCCAATGGAATCCTCAATCCCGGAAAGATTTTCCCGAGTGAGAGTTGAGTTAGATTAATTGAAAAAATTTAATGAAGTACTTGAGCCAAATGAGCAAAATATTGCTCTTAATACCGTTTTTTCTCAAAGAAACAAGGTCTTCGCGGTTCATCTTGATTTTACTTTTGAAATCTTTACTACTGATACCACCATCTCTCATTTTTACACTGATAAGATCAGAATAAATACACTTAATCTTATGTATGTAAAGCATGCGAAGCAATAAATCAAAGTCTCCTGAAATTCTAAACTGAGGATCGTATATCCCAAAATTTTCATAACATTCTTTCTTTACATAAAATCCGGGGTGGGGAGGTTGAATCCCTATGCGGAATTGCCATAGTCTAAATCGTTTGGCATTATAGAACCGCCAAATTTTTTTAAAATTATCATTCTTGTAAATGGCAATACTGCTACTCACTGCATCTGTTTGCCTTGAATTGAAGATGGCGACTATTTTGCTGATAACTTGGTTGTCTGCTAAAAAATCATCTGCATTGACAATCCCAATAATGTCTCCGCTGGCACGTTGTATCCCCTTGTTCATAGCATCATACAAGCCTTTGTCAGGTTCGCTGATAAAGGTTGTAATTTTATTTGCGTATGAAGATACTATTGATTGAGTGCCGTCTGAGGAGTTGCCATCTATTACTATATATTCAATATTGGAATATGTTTGATTAATAACGGAATCAATACATTGGGCAATAGTTTGACTCCCGTTATATACTACTGTTATGATTGAAACTTTCAAATTATTCAATAATTCTCTCTTTAATTTTGATAGCAGGATTGCCTCGGTATATTGAAAAAGATTCTAAGTCAGACGAAGCCACTGAATGTATAGCCAAGACACTGTGGCTTTTGCAAATTGTGCCTCCGGTAACAATTGATTTTGCACCAATCCAAACACCATCTTCTATAATGATAGGGGAGGTAATCAGGTCAAAAGTGCTTTTTTTGTAATTATGATTACCGCAAATCAACAATGCACCTTGAGAAATGCAGCTGTTGTTCCCAATACTGACTTTTTCTAAATTATCTATCCAAACATTTTCACCAATCCAAACATGGTCTCCAATGCTGAGTTTCCATGGATATTTGATATTTACTTTTGGTTTGATTAAGACACCACAGCCAACTTTAGCACCAAATAACCTAAGTAAAAATCGTTTGCAAGCATAGAAAGGAAATAGATAAGAGTTGAAAATGATGGCATTGATACAGTACCACATTGCAACGATAAGAGCAGAACGACCTCGATCGAATCCACCTGTATTGTAAACTGCTAAGTTAGTATTGCCGATGCTCATTAACGTTGGCAAAAATAGGGATTACTATTCAAAATCAGAGAGTTGATTTATTGATATTTCTTATGATACAGTACATGGAAAGTATCAAAAATATAAAGATAAAATACTCAAAATGTTAGACAATTTTGCAAATGTATTTTATGTGTCTGCTTTTAGCCTTGTTAATCGATATTGGTTTTATAAAAGGGACTATGACTTTACTTTCGTGCCATATATCTTAACAAAAGGCAGATTTTTATGAAGCAATTTTTCAAATTCTTTTTTGCATCAGTTCTGGGTTTCTTTGTATCCTTTCTAATAATTTTTATCATCGGGTTGATATTGATTTCAGGAATGCTTGCAGCATTTGGCAGCAAAACCGTACAACCAAAAAGCAACATGGTGTTGGAATTGAATCTAAACTATGAAATTGGTGAACAAACAAAAGAAAATCCCTTTTTTGAGTTATTAAACAAAGATGCACCACAACCTTTGGGCTTAGATGAAATTCTTTATAATATTAAAAGAGCTGCAAAAGATGATAATGTAACAGGCATCCTTGTGCGTCCCGGTATGTTGATGGCAGGCTATGGAACCTTGGAAGAAGTAGCGAATGCTATTAAAGAGTTTAGACAGTCAGGGAAATTTGCGTATGCCTATTGTGAACTCTTGACAGAGAAAAACTACCTGCTTGCCAGCGCCTGTGACAGTATTTTTCTGAATCCATCCGGAACACTTGCTTTAGATGGGTTAGGATATAATGTGATTTTTTATAAAGGGTTATTAGATAAACTTGGAGTAAAAATGGAGTTGTTCAAAGTGGGTACCCACAAAGGAGCGGCAGAAGTCTATACACAACAAAGCTTGAGTGATGCAAATCGTGAACAGATTAAGCGTTATATTGACGCGTTGTTTAACAAATTCTGTGAAGACGTTACATTAGCAAGAAATATTGACAAAGAAGATTTTAAGAAGAAAGTTGCAGGATTTGAAATTCAAACACCGCAGCAAGCACTGGATAACAAATGGATTGATGGGGTGTGGTATGAGGATCAAGTGGCTGATTTGATTAAAGAAAGTACAGGACGCAGTAAAAATGATAAGATTTGTTTTACAAATCTTTCGAGCTATCGCAAAATGAGCGGCCCTAACCTTCGCAACAGTAATGCAAGTAATAAGATTGCATACGTATATATAGATGGAGAGATAACATACAACAACAATCAAGTGGCAGGTCAACCCAGTTGCAAGTCTTTATTGCATACACTTAGAAAAGTAAGGTATGATAAAGCTGTTAAAGCATTGGTGCTTAGAGTGAACTCTCCCGGAGGCAGTGCTTATGGTTCTGATCAGCTCTGGCGTGAAATTTCATTAATACAAAAAGTAAAGCCTGTTATTGTATCTATGGGTGATGTTGCAGCAAGTGGTGGATACTACTTGTCAGCCCCCGCAGATACTATTGTCGTGTCAAATTACACATTGACGGGTTCTATAGGAGTATTTGCCTTATATCCAAATGTGAATGTGTTTTTGAAAGACAAACTTGGGTTAAGTTTTGAATCGGTAAAAACCGGTGAATATGCGGATATTGCAATGCCGGGCAGAGATTTTACCCAAACAGAGCGCACCATTATTCAGAATGGAGTCAATCGCGTTTACCAAGATTTTACAAAAGTTGTGAGAGAAGGAAGAAAACTGGATAGTGTTGCAGTTGAAAATATTGCTGAGGGTAAAATTTGGATTGCCCAAGATGCAATTAATAATCATTTAGCAGATGTGGTTGGAGGCATTCAAACTGCAATTGATATTGCTGCATTTAAAGCCGGTTTGGATTCAGGAGACTATAAAATTATTTACTTGCCTAAACATGATGATTTTATGTCTTCTCTGATGGATTTTAGTTCTCGTATTCAATTGAGTCGTACTAAACAAGAACTTGGTGACTTTTATATCTACTATACAAGTTTAAAATCTGCTACCGAACGGACGGGCATGCAGATGTATTTGCCTTTTGTTCCAATTTTGGATTAAATGCCGCTATTGTTGGAATTATCCGTGTGAGAGTTCTTTATTTTAAATTACTTTTGCACTATGAACTCTCATTTTCAAGGCTATGTAATTTATTACCCTGATAAATATTACAAGTTGTTATGGGAGTTAGGAAAGGACGCTGAATACAGCTTTGAAAGACGAGATATAGAATTAGGAGGAGTTGCAAACTCAATACGCGATTTGTTTTTTGGATATTATGTCAATATTGAAGAGTTGGAAGTTGAGATTTTCCTATATCGGAATAAAGGAATAAAAGGTCAACTACTTGTCAATGCTAAGCCTTTGCCCGATTTTGTTATGATTTCAAAAGGCGAAGACCCCGGAGATTATATAGGCTTGTTGGCTAACACAATTAAAAAAATGAAAGGAGTGCGACAGGTTGTAACTGTCCCGATGTCGAATTTTATTAAAATTAAAGAACTAATTTATAACTAAAGAAATGCTAAAAAACGTTTATAAATCTACTTTTAACAGAACAAAAATTGTTGCAACCATAGGACCGGCAACGTCCTCTTATGAAATGTTAAAGCAAATCATGCTTGCAGGAGTAGATGTATGCAGAGTCAATATGTCCCATGGAACCTATGAGCAACACAAACAAGTAATAGATAACGTTCGAGCGATAAATAAAGAATTTAACTCTAATGTGTGTATTTTGCTGGATTTACAAGGACCCAAGTTAAGAGTTGGCAATATGGGAGAAAAGGGAGCAATGCTTGAAAAAGGACAGTCAATTGCTTTGACCACTGATGAAATTGAAGGTAATGCAACGACTATACCCATTCGTTTTGAATCACTTTCTAAAGATGTGAAACCCGGTGAAAGAATCTTGCTTGATGATGGTAAAATTCATATTAAGATTACTGAAATTATTAATGATACTCAGGTCATGGCAGTTGTTACAGAAGGAGGAGTGTTGAAATCAAACAAAGGATTTAATCTTCCTGAAACAAGTGTCTCATTCCCGGCACTCACTGAAAAAGATATCAAAGATTTGGCATTTGGTTTAGAAAATGAAGTTGAATGGGTGGGGCTTTCGTTTGTTAGGCATGCCAATGATATACTTGATTTAAAACAAAGAATTGCAGCCGCAAAGAGCAATGCAGTTGTAATTGCAAAAATTGAAAAACCGGATGCGGTAAAAAACATTGACTCCATTATTGACGTTACAGATGGCGTAATGGTTGCACGTGGTGATTTAGGCGTTGAAATGCCTATTGAACGTGTGCCTTTGATACAAAAAGAAATAGTCGAGAAGTGTCTTGCAAAAGCAAAGCCGGTTATTATAGCTACCCAAATGATGGAAAGCATGATTGAACGCTCTATTCCAACAAGAGCTGAAGTTACCGATGTGGCAAATGCTGTCATAGATGGAGCAGATGCAGTAATGTTAAGCGGAGAAACTTCTGTAGGCGAAAATCCGGTCTTGGTTGTAGAAACTATGGATAAAATTATTAGAGAATTGGAAAAAGACAAAAGGGTGTATTACAAGGGGGTGAAACCGACTAATGATTCTCCAACTTTTCTTTCGGATGAAATTTGCTTTACTGCCGTACGCATGAGCGATCATATCAATGCCAAGGTAATTGCCGGTATGACAAGGTCCGGTTATAACGGTCATAAACTTTCTTCTTATAGACCTGAAGCCGATATTTTTATTTTTACTGATAATCTTGTACTGCTAAATAGAATGAATTTGGTATGGGGGGTGAGAGGTTTTTATTATGATAAGTTTTCAAGTACTGATGAGACATTTGCGGATGTGATTCAGGTATTAAAAAATAGAGGAGGCGTTGAAGCAGGAGACAAGGTGATTCATACTGCAAGTATGCCAATCTTGAAAAAAGAACGTACAAACACCATTAAAATCACAATTGTAGATTAAGTCTATTCGACATTATGAAAAAATTATTAGCACTTCTCTTTTTAATTCCGATGTCCATTAACGGTATTCGTGCGCAAGATGATGCCGTTGTCAAATTAATTATCACTAATAATGGTATTTATTTCAATCTAAGCGACATCTTTATGTTTAGAATGAATGACGAAAAATTTGTGTTAAATATGGCTTTCCATACTCATGGCGAAGAAACAATATTATATATTCCTGTTGTGCAAGGACAGACAGAGATGGTTAGGTTGTTGTATGATAATAAAGAACGGAAATACATTGATATTTTTTTACCGGATGGCGACACAACCATAGTGAAAATTGATTATCAGAAGAATGTAAAACACCCGGTTATTCTAAAAGGAAATATTAACCAAGACTACTACGAATTTATTCATAAAAAAGAAAAATATGAATCTGATTTGGATGAATTAATGAGTGCGTATTGGCGAGCAGAGGCTAAAAAAGACAAAAAAGATATTTTGAAAAAAATGGAAGAAAACAAGAAGGCATTTGAAGCAGACTACTTCTATTTTACCAAAAAAAATCAAAGGAACGTGTTGAGTGCTTATATCTATAATACGCCCATCAAAGATTTCAACTATAAAGTATCAGTAAAAGAGCATAAGAAAGATTTGATTGAAAATTACTGGAAGAATATCAATCTAACGGATACTCGATTGTTGCATACATTTCTCTACAGAGACCTTTTAGAAGAATATATTAGTTTTTATTTTGATGAAAATTTGTCTCCTTATGAACAAGATTCAATGTTAATGGTTGGTGTAAAGAAAGCGATGGATGCGTTTTCTGAAACAGAAGCACATAGAAATTTTGCTTATAATTTCTTAATTAATGGTTTTGAATCACAACAAAATACAGAGTTAATCAGCTATATAACCATTCACTATGCCGCACCTGAACAGTGTGATACAGAAGGGACAGAAAGTTCTGTTGATAAAGTTGCGCAAGCAAATGAAAGAATGAGACCCGGTAAACCCGCTCCCGAACTCCCTTTGCTCAATACGGATGGGTCTCCTCTCACACTGCGTGAGATTAAGTCAGATACAGTTTTGGTTTTGTTTTTTTCGAGCCAGTGTTCGCATTGCGTAAAAGCATTGCCTGAACTTGATAAAATGATTCGCAATACACATATTCAGGTTGTAGCTGTTTCAACTGATAAGGATGAAACGGAATATAGCAGATATATCAAAAAGTATCCCGACTGGATTCATTATTGTGATTTTCGTGCCGGTGATTCCAGACCCGTAAGAGAGTATAATATCAGCAGTACTCCGACTTTTATTCTCCTTGATAAAGATAGAAGGATCATTGACAAATACAGGACTGTTGATCAGCTTAGACAAGTCATTTTAAAAAAATGAAATCCTTATATCTATATCTGTTTTGTGCATTTATTGTCATGCTTCAACCCGACTGCTTGTTTGCTCAAGGAGATGTATATGCACAAGGCAATATTGAAATGCGAGAAGGCAATTACCAACAGGCAGAATATTACTATAAAATCGCTTTAGAAAGAGAACCTAAGAACGTGTTGATTAGTAACGCTTTGGGAATCTGTTTAATGGCTCAAAAGAAATATTTGGAAGCGGATAAAGTGTTTGAGTCTGCAATTGAATTGGATACTAATTATCAAACAACATTTTGGAATTTGGCTAAAAGTGCCACCTATCAACGTAAAGATAGTGTTGCAATTGATTGGTATGAACGTTTTATCAGAGTCGCAGAAAGACAAAAGATTTCTGTTACACAAGCACACTTGAATGTTGTGATGTGTTATGAGCGGATGTTGACGACTACCGGTATTCTCCAAGAACAGTACTATAACCTTATGCACCATGCAAACCGATTTATGGTTCTTTTCCCCGATGCACCTGAAATTAGACCTTTGCAAGAGTTTTTATCTAAATTAGCATCATCAGTCCCTGATTTTAATGTTCCTGGTCAAAGGTTTGTTTACAGGGGATAAGCCATTTTTAATTCATTCGTTTTAATACAAAATCCCAATTTATTCTGTTGAAATAAAATAGGATACACATGATTAATGAGTAATTTTGCGCAGCAAATTATAAATAAAAGCACACGTGGGAAATATCACAATGATAGGGCAGTTGATTGCAGCTTTGGCAATCTTGGTTACACTGCATGAATTAGGACACTTTTTAGCAGCTAGAGCATTCGGAATCAAAGTCGAAAAATTTTATCTCTTTTTTGATGCATGGGGAATTAAGCTTTTTAAGTTTAAGAAAGGCGACACTGAATATGGTATTGGTTGGCTGCCTTTGGGAGGCTATGTAAAGATTGCCGGTATGATTGATGAGTCGCTCGATACTAAGCAACTGAAAAGCGAGCCGCAAGCATGGGAATTTAGAGCTAAACCTGCATGGCAACGATTGATTGTGATGGTTGCAGGAGTTGTTGTGAATCTGATATTGGGTATTTTTCTCTTCTCCATGGGGATTTTTGGATATGGTGATGAGTATTTACCTATGAAAGCCATCAATGAAAATGGAGGTATTGCGGTTTCCGAAATGGGAAGACAATTTGGCTTTGAGACCGGTGATAAAATAATTAGTGCAAATGGTACTCAGATTAAGAAGATTGAAAGTCTGTTTGCATCTGATATCATGTTGGCAGATAAAATTGAAATAGAAATTGAGCGTAACGGACAAGTTCAAACGTTGACAATGCCCAAGGATTACATGAATACAATTTCAGCAAACAAAAACGAATTGCCTTTCTTTGCTCGTTATCCTTTGTGGGTTGATTCAGTGTTGACAGAGTCACCTGCCGCTAAAGCCGGTTTGCAGAAAGGAGACAAAATCAAAGGATTTATTCTTGATAAGGACAAAACAGTCCAGGTGCAATACCAAGATGAGTTGGCACCAGCATTGAATGACTTTGCAAATAAGCCAATAATGGTAATGATTCAAAGAGGAAGCAATGATTTGTCTCTGCCGATTATGGTTGATTCTACATTGAAGTTGGGATTTCTTGTTCAGAATGTTTATGCTGACAAAGTTGAAAAGGTTTATTATGGATTAGGAGAGTCTTTTGTTTTAGGGACTACCCGTTCTTTTGGGCTGATAATAGCCAATGCAAAAGGATTGGGTCAAGTGATTACTGGTAAAATTAAAGCACAAAATGCCCTTCAAGGACCTGTTGCTATTGCTACATACTTTGGAAAAGTGTGGGACTGGCAAAGGTTTTGGAATTTAACAGCAATCCTCTCACTTATTCTTGCTTTTATGAATTTGTTGCCAATTCCGGCATTGGATGGCGGACACGTATTTTTTCTATTGATTGAAATGATTATAGGCAGACCCGTAAATGAAAAAATTATGCATGCAGCGCAAGTTGCCGGAATGATAATCTTGATGGCGTTGATGGTGTTTGTCATAGGAAATGACATTTTTAGGTTGTTTAAATAGTGTGAGCAATGGATACAAGCAATTATTTTCGTTTTTATGGTTTTGAACCGGAGTTTGAAATTGACGAAAAGTTGTTAAGAGAAAAGTTTCTTCAAATAAATCGAGACTTTCACCCTGACTTTTTTGCCTTAAATCCTGAAAAACAACAAGAGGCACTTGAAATATCTTCATATAATAACGATGCTTTCAAAACATTAGAAACATTTGAAAAAAGAGTTGCTTATTATCTGAGTTTATACGGTTTATATGATAAAGAAAGCAAAGCCGAACTCCCCCCTGGTTTTTTAATGGAAGTCATAGATTTGAATGAAGAAGTGGCTGATGCGAAAATGGAGGATAATGCAGAAGCAATAAATGCAGTCAAAAATAAATTAGCTGACCTTATGCAAAATTGTATCGCTGAGTTAAAAAAGATGGGATCGCAACTAAAAGGAAATAGTAAAAGAGAGGTGTTGCATCAAGAAGCCAAAACCGAATTTCAGAAGTACAAATATTTTAGTCGTTTGTTGTCAAAAATCTAATTCTATGCAATATTTCATTTTGCTAAATACGAATTTTGCAGAGAATTATAGGTTAATTTTGCTTCCATGAGAATTATAATTGCATTATTCCTATTGTCAGTTGCTGTAACGTCTTGCGATTCAAAGACTTTAATCAATGAAAAGTCCTACCTGCCTGAGTCAGGTTGGTCTTATGATAATATACCGTCTTTCCCTTTTGTAATTGAAGATACGTCAATTTGCTATAATGTGGGATTGAACCTGCAAATCACAGAGGAATATAAATACCGAAATATATACATGCTTGTACACTTGCGCGATCCGGACAGCAAAGATGTGGTAAATAGGATTGAACTGGATTTGGCTTCAGTTGAAGGTAAATGGTTGGGAAGTGGTTCAGGGAGCACTAAGTCATATAATCTGCCAATTAGCCAAGATTTATGTCTTAAAAAAATTGGAAGATATGCAATTGGATTTGAGCAAAATATGCGTGATACAGTCTTGCAGAATGTAAAATATGTTGGTGCATCAATCTCAAAAGGGAATCCGGTATTTTAATGATGCTTTCTGAATGCCACTCATTTATCAATCTGAAATAAAAAACAAGGCGGTTGTTGGCGTATGGCATATCCAAGAACCCATTTCTTTTTTTCTTGAACAACTCAACGAAAATCAGGTTCCTGATGAAAAGTTAGAGAGCCGTAAGTTTGAAAAATTGGGAACAAGCTATTTGTTGAATGTTTTAGCAAAAAGAAGTATTCACCATACTGTGGTGTATGATACATTTGGTAAACCTTTTTTAGAGGATAGTGCTGATTCAGTTTCATTTTCACACAAGAAAAATCATGTAGCTGTCATGCTTGCTAATGATAAACTATTGCCGGGAATTGACATAGAAACTGTTTGCAACTTGCCGGTAAAACTTGCTCCAAAGTTTGTATCAGATAATGACATAATCCCGGATGGAATTTTAACTGTTGATCAAAAATTTACTTTAATCTGGGCTGCAAAAGAATCTTTATACAAAGTGTATGGAAGAAAGGAACTTGATTTCAGGAAAAATATGAGTGTACACTTTAAGAGCCCGAATCAACTGGTTGGATTTGTAGAAAAGGATGCAGTAACAATGCAACTTCAGTTACGGTATGAGTTTATTAATAATTTAGTCTTAGTACATACTCTTTAAGGACGTAAATACTTAACTTCTTTTATCCTTGTTTTTCAACCAAATTCTAAAGATGATAAACATGAGGATAGGGACGCCAATATAAAAGAGGATGTTATACCATTTACTAAAATCAACCGGTCCGAAAGCATCTGGCTTGGGAGCATCTGTTGGGATTTGAAAAAACATGATTGTGAAAGATTTGCTGCAATACTATGACAAATAAGAACATTGTTTAGAACATTTTCTTCATGAGTGAAAAATAATTAGGCTAACATATTGAAATATAGAGTTATTTTGACCCTTCTTCTAACCTATGTTTGAACAAATAGTTAAGTATTTAGAAACAATAGATCCAATTATGGCTGCGCTGTTAGCCACTTTGTTCACTTGGTTTCTAACTGCATTGGGTGCTGCAATGGTTTTTCTTTTTAAAACCATGAACAAAGTAGTGATGGATGGGATGTTAGGCTTTACAGGTGGTGTGATGATTGCTGCAAGTTGTTGGAGTTTGTTAATTCCGGCAATTGAAATGTCATCCGGAGAAGGTTTTATAAAGGTATTGCCTGCTGCAATTGGTCTTTCAATCGGAGCAATTTTTCTTTTTTCTTTAGATAAATTATTACCTCATCTACACATAAGCACAAAAATCACTGAAGGGGTCAAAACTCCTTGGCAAAGGACAACTTTGTTAATTTTAGCAATAACCATGCATAATATACCGGAAGGGTTGGCGGTGGGAGTACTCTTTGGAGGTGTAGCTGCAGGAATACCGGAAGCTACAATACCCGCAGCTGTTATATTAGCAATAGGTATTGGGATTCAAAATTTCCCCGAAGGCATTGCTGTCGCGCTTCCTTTGCGAAGATTAGGTATGAGCAGGAGAAAAAGTTTCTTCTACGGACAAGCATCTGCTATCGTAGAACCAATTGCAGGTTTCTTAGGTGCTTGGGCTATTACCTTTTTTACACCTGTTTTGCCCTATGCGCTTTCTTTTGCCGCAGGTGCAATGATATACGTTGTTGTTGAGGAGGTTATACCGGAAACTCAGCAAAATAACAATACAGATGTTGCAACACTTGGTTTTATTGTTGGTTTTATAGTGATGATGGTGTTGGATGTCGCTCTTGGATAACGATTCCGCAGCGCCCGCTGATCTGCTTTATGATTTTATTAGATTGCCAATAAATACATTGTCTCCTGATATTATTTTGATGTAATACACACCAGGCGCAAGTTCAGAGCCTTCAATTGTTAATTTACCATTCTCAGTTGCTTTTGATGTATATGACATTTGAAGCTTTCCCTCTATATTAAGTACTTGTATCATTGTTGATTTGTTGTAAGTTTCAGGAAGTGTAACAGTAAACTCATTTGTGAATGGATTGGGATATAAAACCGGCTTATTTAAATTTTGTTTTTGATGAAATACAATTGTCTTATAACCAATATGATTTCTACTTCCATCCATATCCACTTGGTAGATTGAATAATAAGTCAGTGTACTTGTTAAAAAGTCTTTAAAATTATAAGTATGATTAGCATAAGAAGTGCCATGTCCCTGAACAGTTCCAATTTGTTTCCACGCTTCATCTCCTATCTTCTTAAAAACTTCAAAATGACTGTTATTTGTTTCTTGGGCGGTTGTCCATGTGAGGGATGCATGGTTGTTGATAATTTCGGCACTAAAGTCAATCAGTTCAACCGGTAGAGGCGAATAATTAAAACTTACGGTCTGGTAAGGAATTCCTACGCCACTAATAGCAATTTTCACTTGAGTACAAAAAGAAGCGTTATATCCTGAACAGTTTCCGTTGATAAAAGAATGTCCCCCTGAGGTTGAAGTGTTTGTTTGTCCAGAACCACCGCCTTTTGGTAAGCTGAAAGACATAATTGAATTATCACATTGAATAGTCCCTTGTAAAGTATAGAGAGTTATGGGTGAAATTGTAGTACCTGAACTATTGTGAAAAGAAATTTTGTAGTCAATTTCTGCTCTGTTAAAAGTACAGTCTCCACCTGTAGGGGTAACAATCAAATCTACTCCCAATACCGTAATTTCTACATAGTCCCCACTGGAAGAATAGACTTTAGTACTGTTTTGAGAGTAAATAGGGTGAATCAATAGACTGAGGAATAGAATTGATAAAATGTTCTTTAATGACATAGTTTGGTTTTTAAGTTTATATAAAAGTATTTAGTTGTGCAATCATTTATGATTAGTAAAAAAAGCGTGCGAAGCTATGGTTTTACCAGGTATTTGTGTGTTTTTATTCTATAAATTGATAAAAATATGCCATGATTTCATGTGATGTAACCAATTGACAGTCAGTTGTGTAATAGAAGGGTTAATTTATTGTGTTTAAGGAAAGAGATGAAAAGGAGTTTAATCAAGATACAAATCACTCAAATCGACTATAATAGGATAGATTGTAGAAGTTTGAATACCTTTGCAGTTCAATTTAGAAAAGTATGAGCGATCATCAAATGATAATAAAAGTTGACGGAATGACTTGCAGTAATTGTGCGCGTTCTGTTGAAGGTGCTGTAACGAGTAAGGGTGGAAAGAATGTTGCAGTATACCTGGCTGATAAAGAAGTAGTGTTTAATCTTTCTCACGATGTTACCTTAGACGAAGTGAAGGCTGCAATTGAGGATAGAGGTTACAAAGTTCTTGAAGATATTAAGCCCAAAGACGAAAAAAAAAACTAAGTCCTTTACAAACCAAGTTTCTTATTAGTCTGTTGTTCACCCTGCCTTTTTGGGTGAATATGTTGGTTCATATCCCTTTATTTCACAACGGATGGGTGCAGTTTTTGGTAGCCATGCCTTCACTTGTGATCGGGTTTAACTACTTTGGCAAAAGCGCTTTCCATTCTATAAAAGACCGCAATCCTAATATGGATGTGTTGGTAAGTTTGGGAACTATTGCAGCAACGCTCTATAGTCTTGCTTTAATTTATTTGAATGGAGCCGTTGGTGGTCATTTTTATTTTGAAACTGCTGCAACCATCATCACCTTAGTGCTGCTTGGGAATAATATTGAAGAAAGAGCACTTGCTAAAACTTCCATCCAAATGCACTCGGCTGCCGCATTGCTCCCTGTCATGGTCAATAGGGTTGACAAGGATAAGGACAGTGGTAAAACTTCGGTGAGTCATATCATAACCGATGATGTAAAGATTGGAGATATTTTGCTCGTAAATGAAGGTGAGAAAGTACCGGCAGATGGCAGAGTGTTAGAAGGAGATATTGAAGTTAGCGAAGCAGCCATTACTGGCGAAAGTGCACCGGTGTTTAAAAATGCACAAGATGAAGTATATGCAGGCAGTGTTTTGGTGAGTGGGAATTTTACGCTTCTTGTTGAAAAAATCGGTAAACAAACGCTGGCAGGGCAGATGTCGCATTGGATTAGGTCTGCACAATCATCTAAACCTCAAATCCAAAAACTTGGTGATAAAGTCAGTGGGGTTTTTGTACAAGTTGTAGTGAGTATTGCTGTATTAGCCTTTGTGTTGAACTACTTTGCTTTTGATATAAGCTTAGAGCAATCAATTATGAGAGCTATTGCAGTACTAGTGGTTTCTTGTCCATGTGCAATGGGATTAGCCACTCCAACTGCGGTTTCTGTTGGTTTAGGACTAGCTGCACGCAAAGGTATCTTGGTTAAGGGAGGGCAAGCTCTCGAACGCTTTGCTTCGGTTAAAGTGCTGGCATTAGACAAAACAGGAACAATCACAACCGGTGATTTTCTTGTGGAGGATTTTGTTGCTCCTGCAGGAAATGATGCTCATTATAAAAACATTGTGTGGCATATAGAACATCGTTCTTCTCATCCTATTGCCAAGTCCATTGTCAAAAATCACAGCGATTGGGAAAGTGCTGATTTTAAGTTTGATGAGATTGAAGAGAAAAAAGGATATGGGATGATTGCTAAAGGTGTAAATAGCGTTGTTTATAAACTAGGTTCCGCTCGCTTTAGCAATGATAATAATTTACCTATGGCAGATTTGTATTTGTGGGAGAACGACAAATTAGTTGCATATTTTTCCATAAAAGACGAGCCGGTTTCAAATCTCAAATCAATATTGGATTATTTCAAATCAATGGGGGTGAAACTCTTTTTGGTAAGTGGTGATTCAAAAGCTAAAGTTGAGACAACAAGTAAAGGATTGCCGTTTGATGAAACGTATGCAGAGGTTTTGCCTGCACAGAAGATGGATAAATTAGAGCAATGGCGTAAAATAGGTATTACTGCTATGACAGGTGATGGTATTAATGACGCTCCTGCTCTTGCAGCTTCTGACATTGCTGTTGTTATGGGGCATGGCAGTGATTTAAGTAAGCAGCAAGCTGATTTCATACTCATGGATAAGGGGTTGCAAAAAATTCAAGATGCGCATAAGATTTCTAGGATAACACTCGGAGGGATTAAACAAAACTTATTTTGGGCTTTAGCCTATAATATTGTGGCAATTCCTGTGGCTTCTATGGGTTTTTTAAATCCGACTTGGGCTGCTCTATTTATGGCAATGTCGGATGTTGTAGTTATTGGGAATGCACTACGTTTGAGGTTGGTGAACTTGAACAAATGATATACACTTTTTAAGATCGAAAATTTATCTTTCTCTAATGGGTTCCCTAAGCGCACTTTCTTTGCAGGACAGATAGTTGCGATTGTTTGTATATGATAATTTTTATTTGTTATCATAGAGCAGTGAAAAATGGCAATTCCTCTCATTTCAAAATGAATTACTTTCGCACTCTACTGTGTTTACTGCATTGAAAAAATTTGGATTACATATTCTCATTTTATTCCTGACACTGATAGGGGTATGGGTTGAGAATATTCCACTAAACCAAACCAAGCATCAGCAGGGAATTGTCAATCAATTTACCAATTATATAAAAAATTATGAAGAAGCACAGATTCAACTGTTAACTGCCGATGGACCTAAAAAGAGTTTATATCCATTGCAATTGTTTATCTTTAGCGGGGACAGTGCTGTTTATTGGAGTTCTGATAAAGTTGCATTTAAACCATTTAAGGTAGATGATTCGATTTATTCAAGTTACAGGAATTTTAATGATGGATTTTATAGAGTATTTGCACAAAAGGATAAAGAAGGACTGACTCACTATTCACTTTTGAAATTAGCCCATCATTTTCCTAATGCTGTGCATGGGATGCCACAAAATAAGGCAGTTCGTTTTGTGGAGGTTGGAGATGAGTTGATACTAAAATCGACACCCACTGACTCTTCATTTTTTCCGATAAATATTCAAGGTTCATCCCCCGATTTTTATGTAAAAATATTGACACCTGAAATTGGGAATGACTGGTGTTTGTGGTTTTATATTCCCGCTTTATTGCTATTGCTTGCTTTAGTTGCTCGACTGTTTATCTTTTCAAAGACAATATCTACAAAAGATTATCGCATAAGCGCATTGTTTGTTTTTGGTTTTTTATTATTACTGCGCATAACATTTGCGAAAGGGATTTTTCTTCAATTCTTGTCGCAGAGTCCTTTGTTTTCACCGGAGCTCTTTGCACATTCATATTTATCGAGTTCGTATGGAGAAAGTTTTCTGAATATTCTCATCATTGTGTTTTTACTGTTGTTTTTTAGAAAAACTAAACTACTGAAGGGAAGGATTGGGTTGTTGCCGGCAATGTTAATCATCAATGCATTGATAGGTTTTTTTATTTATTGGCAACTGAATGAAATGCAGCATTTAATCATTGATTCAAAAATCAATTTAGACCCAACTGTTATAGATGAACTCAATGTTTATACGCTTTTAGGTATTGTGCTGATAGGCTTGTATCTATCATTGTTCTTTATTTTCTGTATATGTATTCGCGAGCTTATTAATACAACATACAAGAATACAAGGTATGTTTATTTAATTTCTTTGATAATGCAATTAGTCTTTGTGGCAATTGCGGCAATTTTTGCTATAAACACTGTTCAAACTTGGTTTATATGGATTGGATGGATATTGTTGGCATTGAGTGCAATATATTTTATTGTGAACTATTCACAAACACAAGATGATTGGTCTAAAATCTTTGTGATGTTGGCATTTGTTCTTCTTAACTCTCATTTAATCAATGGGTTGTTAGAAAAAAAAGAACATGAATATAGAAAAATATATGCTTACAAAATGCTGCATGAACGTGATTTGGAATTAGAAAGACGTTTGTTGGAGGCAGAAGATAAGTTAGAAGGGAATAATGTATTTGAGAGTTGTATTTATGAGGACTCTGCATTCAATCGAGAAGAGTTTGAAGAGATATTAAAATACGATTATCTGATTGATTTCATGAGCGATTTTGATATTTTTATTGAATCCTTTTCGGGTAACAGTGCTAATTGGACTGCAAGGCAGCGACAAAGTTTTGATAGTTATCATAAACTGTATTTGGAGACAAGCGAAGATGGATTAAGCCACAGTTTTCTTAAAGTTCAGGAGAGCAGTGGTTTTTCGGGTTATATTTCAGCTCATATTACCGGAGATTTTAATTCATCTGATTTTCAGTCAGTGTTTATCTTATTACGCCAAAAAGTGAGAAGTTCTCAACGCGCATTATCGGAGTTTGCCGGAAAGTCGGCAGGTATTCCTACTTCTCCTTACAATTACTTTCATGCATTGTATATTAATGATAAACTCAATCGTGTTAGTCCTGAGTTTCCGTTTGAGCGTTACAACGTTAGATTTCGCACAAAGGCACAAGAATCTTTTATAGAACAACAAGGATTTAGTTTCTTCATCTATCAACCCGAACCTGAAAGAGTATTGGTCCTGGCTACACCTTTGCGAAGTACAGCAAACCGATTTACTGTTTTTGCCGGGCTGATGTTGTCCTTTTTTACAATATGGTTTTTGTTTTTAAGCTTGCGGTTAAGTATTCGTCTCATTGTGTTGAATGTAAAAAGACTGTTGAGCGGACATAGGAATAAATTTTATTTTCCAGCTTTTAAGAATATGCTATTGCAAAGCAAAATTCAAACTGCATTAATGGTTGAATTGATTTTGAGTTTCGTTGCAGGAACGGTAATGGTAGCAAATTTTATTACGGTAAATTATGAAGATACGCAACAAAGGCAGATTTTGGAAAAAATTCGAGGTATCTCAGGTGAGTTGGAAAAGTCAGGTATAATGGATTTTGGTATTAAAACAGGTCCTAAACGTGAGTTTCTCATCGATTTATCGGAAAGTTACAATATAGACATTAGTCTGTTTAACTTGAACGGTACACTTTGGTTGTCCTCAAGTCCTGATTTATATAAAAATGCAGTTATCAATGAATTTATGAATCCGTCTGCTTATCTGCGGTTAGCTCATGATAAATTGTATTCGTTTAACCAAAACGAAAGACTGTATGGATATAAATATGGCTCATATTATCAAGCATTCTTTGATCATAACCAGAGTTTAGCGGGTTACATACATTTGCCGTTCTTTGCCAGACAACAAGAAACCAACCGTGAACTTACTTCGTTGTTGGTGAATATGTTGAACATATTTGTAATCTTTTTTATAATCACAGGGGTGATTTCAATCTTTTTGTCTAAGGTTATCACAAGACCGCTTGCCGGTATTGCATTGAGCTTGCGCAAACTAAGAGTTGGAGGGAAAAATGAGGAGATTAGTTGGCAAAGTAATGATGAGATTGGGCAATTGGTCAAAACTTACAACAAAGTATTAAATCAACTTGAAGAAAGCGTTGAAAAATTAGCATCTACTGAACGTGAAGGTGCTTGGCGTGAAATGGCTAAACAAGTAGCGCATGAAATTAAAAACCCTCTCACTCCAATGCGTTTAAGCGTTCAACATTTGTTGAGATCTGTTTCTCAAACAGCGCCCGATGTACAAGAAAAAATCAAAAAAGTATCTGAATTGCTTATTAATCAAATTGATTTGATGTCAAAGATGGCAGAGGAGTTTTCGTCTTTTGCTAAAATGCCGATGGCAATTCCCGAAAAATTTGATGTATGTTTAATGTTGCTTGACACTGTTGAACTATTTGAAAAGTCTGAAGATTTTGAAATCAGTACAGAAGGAACGCATGCTAAGGCTATTGTGCATGCAGATAAGGATCAAATTAAAAGGGTGTTTACAAACCTGATAAAGAATGCGTATCAGGCAAAGCAAGAAGACTCTATCAGCCGTCTTAAGATTGCATTGAGTATTGTTGGAAAAGAAGTGCTGATTTCCTTCGCTGATAATGGAGTTGGAATTGAAGAGGAGTTAAAAGAAAAGATTTTTCACCCAAATTTTAGTACAAAAACCTCAGGAATGGGATTGGGATTGGCTATCTCAAAAAAAATAATTGAACTTGCAGGAGGTAATATCAGTTTTGAAAGTACTCCTGGCGAGGGAACTACGTTTTATATTACTTTGCCACTTGCAGAAAATTGAAACTAAAGTGCTTTATAAATAAATGGCTACAACAATATGCTATATTACTATACATATTGAATGTTTCGGCTTTTTATGCAACTGCACAACAAATTCCTAATTTTTATTCTAACCGTACTGTTGATTTAACTATTAACACTGATACAGTGTGGATTGATAGTTCAATTCGTTTTGTGCCTAGTACTGTTATTATCAAAAATGGAGATGTAATTCTAAGAAAACAATTTGACTATCGTATTATGACAGAATTGGGTTGCTTGGTATTTGATTCTGTTTTTATTGGGCAAAAGGTTGTGTTGAGTGGTCGGGTGTTTGACCCCGCAAAAATTGCCTTTGAGACTTTTCATAAAGACCCGCGTATCATAGAGCCGGTGTTTATGCAAAACCCTTTTGTTTATCACGCGAATGAAAATGCGGAATTTGAAGATATTTTTAAACAGAGCGGACTGAATATACAAGGAAATATTTCAAGGGGAGTAGGAGTGGGCAACACCCAAGACTTAGCCGTCAATTCTGATATGAATTTGCAAATCAATGGAAAACTTGGAAATGACATTACGATTGAGGCGGCAATATCAGATCAAAATAACCCTATTCAACCGGAAGGAAATACGCAACAATTACAAGATTTTGACCAAGTATATATCAGTTTTTCAAAAGATAGCTCTAAGCTAAGGGTTGGTGATTTTTTGATGTCAGGAAATAGGCAGGATTATTTTATGAAGTTCAATAAAAAGTCAAGAGGATTGCAGTTTGTCTATTTAGACACATTGTTTGGAGGTCGCAATTATACAGTTGCAGAATTTGCTATTTCTCGTGGACGGTATGCCAGAAATGAAATTCAAGGACAAGAAGGAAATCAAGGTCCGTACAGACTTTCAGGCATAAACAATGAACTGTTCATCATAATTATCTCAGGAACTGAATCTGTGTATGTTGATGGTAAACAAATGCAACGTGGGCAGCAGAACGACTATGTCATTGATTACAACTCAGGGGAGTTAACATTCATGCCTCGCACCTTGATAACTCAATATAGTAGGATAGTTGTAGAATTTCAGTACGCGGATAGAAATTACGGTCGCTCAATTTTGCATGGTTCTGACATTTTTCAAAAAAACAAAGTTACATTTAGAGCTAATTATTTTTCAGAACAAGATAATAAACGTCAACCGTACCAACAATCATTGGATTTGTTTGATTCTTCAAGTAATCGCAGCGCAGAAGATGTGCTTACTGAAGCAGGTAATAACAGTTCGCTGATGAACATTCCTAATGTTAGAAAATACCGAACCTTTCAGCCGGATAAAATTATGTATCGATTGATTGATACGCTTGGTACAAGTATATACCGCTATACAGATGACCCTGCAAGTGATTCAATATTTTATCAAGTAACTTTTTCACGTACAGAACCAGGCATAGGAAATTATAGGCAAACAGTAAGTCTTGCCAACGGCAGGGTGTTTGAGTGGGTTGCGCCTATTGGAGGGATTCCTCAAGGGAACTATGAACCTGTTGTGCAACTTGTGGCACCTCAACGAATGCAAATGTTTTCAGCCGGAGTGGATTATCAACCGGACAGTAACACAGTCATTTCGGTTGAAATGTCTGCAAGCAACAATGATCAAAATACATTTTCAAGTTTAGGTAACTCGAGCAATGCAGGATATGCAGGAAATATTAGAATAGAAAGAAATGATAGTATTAGATTAAACGCAAAACATACCTTGTATTGGCAAAACAGGTTAGGAGTTGAATGGGCTGATAAAAACTTTAATTTTATTGAAAGATATCGTGATGTTGAGTTTGAGCGTTCGTGGAGCAGACAATATGCCAACCCAAGTTCTATCAGGACTCCTCAGGAAGAACGAGTTTTTAATTTTAATGGAAAAGCAGGTGTTGGAGATAAAATTGCAGTAGCCTATCATACGTCTATGTATCAACGTATGGGAACATTTGAAGGTAAGCAGTTAGGCTACAACTTTATGGGGCAACATAGAGGTTTTAAAATAAATCAAAGCACTTCCTTTGTGCAGACTGTTACGCAGAAACTGAACCTTGTGAACAATCCTTTTTCTGTTTCTAATATTGCATTTGATTCCAGAGGTTCGTTGTCTAAGGAAATAGGGCGTAGCACAATTCTGAGCGCAGAATATGAAACAGAAGAAAGTCGGTTCAAAGATGACACAAGCTCAGCATTGGCGATGACAAGTTTTCGTTATTTTCAGTCAGGTGTTACGTTGCAACACAATGTAAATAGTGTTTTCAACGGTAAAATAAATTTCAACCGAAGAAAAGATTTTCTCCCCAAAAGTGAAAATCTAGAACCGTCTGTTGCTTCAAATAATGTGAGTGTAAGCATTGAAAAAGAAGGCAAAAAATGGAAAGACAATTTGAATTTTACCTTATCCTATCGCGCAATTGAACATTTGGACACAGTGCATACAGGTAATCTGCCTGATAGGACATTACTTTCACGAATTGAATATCAGTTTGGACTCTTTCACAAAAGCATTGTTTCAAACACATATTATCAAATCGGAACAGGACAAGAGCAAAAGAGAGAGTTCGTATATGTTGAAGTTCGTCAAGGGCTTGGAACATACGTCTGGAATGACTACAATAAGAATGGGATTCAAGAAATAAATGAATTTGAAACAGCGATATTTCAAGATCAAGCAAATTTTATCAAAGTCCTTGTACCTACAGGCGAGTATATTCGTTCCAATACCAATGAATTTAATCAAACCCTACGTATTACTCCACCCCTACAATGGCAAAGCGGGAACCGACTCAAAAAGACAATTTCAAGATTTAGTGCGCTTGGAACATATAGGGCTGATAGAAAATTAATGGATAATAGACTACTCACTCTCCTCAATCCAATTGATATGAGTATTGCAGATACTGCATTGATTAGTTTGAGTTCTTCAATGCGAGGAACGTTGTTCTTTAACCGTGCGAACCCCAAGTTTGGTTTGGATTATAATTATCAAAAGAATAAAGTCAAACAATTTCTTGTGCAAGGATTTGATTCAAGAAACATAGCAAAACACAATCTTAATATGCGTATCAATTTTACAGCTGATTGGTCATTAATTACAACGGGGGAGATAGGAGAACGAGGTTATTCAAGTGATTATTCGATTGGAAGAAATTACCTATTTAACTATGTTGAAACAAAACCCGAAATCTTTTGGCAGCCGGGTAAATCTTTTAGGATAGGAGGATTTTATAAATATTATACTGCAACAAACGATTTAACATTGGGTGGAGAAAAAGCACAATGGAATGAATATGGTGCAGAGTTTAGAACCTTTCTTAAAAACCTGACTACAATTGATGGGAAGTTCAGTTTTGTTCAAATTCACTACAACGGATTGAGTTCCAGTCCGGTTGCTTATGATATGTTGCAAGGGTTGCAAAACGGCAAAAACTTTAGCTGGCAATGCTTAGTAGGAGGTAGAATTGGTAAAAATATTCAAATAACCCTTCAGTATGAAGGACGTAAGAATGAAACTGCACCGACTGTACATGTTGGTAGGGTAGAAGCACGCTATTTATTTTGATTGCAGTTTGGGGTGGTGGAGATTTTCAATGAGCAATAATCATTTATTTATTTCATAATTGAATCTATGAAAAGAAAAAGTCGTGGTAGCAGGATTCGAACCTGCGACCTTCCCGTTTTCCACGGGACGCGCTAAAAGTCCGAACGAGAAATTAAGAATAAAGAATAAGGATTTACAGAGGATAAAAAGTCGGGGTAGCAGGATTCGAACCTGCGACCTCCTGCTCCCAAAGCAGGCGCGATAACCGGACTACGCTATACCCCGAATGTTTTATTGAAAAGAACTCTACCGCGGTGAGGGGGGGATTCGAACCCCCGGAACGGTTTCCCGTTCGACAGTTTAGCAAACTGTTGGTTTAAGCCACTCACCCACCTCACCAAACTCCAAAAAACGCCTCCCCGTTTCTCTTTGAGGGCTGCAAATATAGAATTATTTTCTTTTAAAAAAATCGTCTTTTAAAGTTTCTTTAATTTCTGATTTCATAGTAATATTGAACTCTCATAACGCTATGGATAAGCAAGTAGATTTTAAGTTTAGAGATATTAAAACTTATGGTTCAACCGAATGGTTGGCAAATAATACCAAGAAATACCGTTCTGTTTTTGATGAACAAGAAGCATCTTATATATACTGCGAGTTTTCGTTTTTCAATAAAAAGTTTGATGTAGATGACTGGAGCATTAAACTCCAGTTGAAATGTTTGGATGCTAATGATAATGAAGTCTGTGATTTGAATTGTGATAGAACAGTTGACAAACGCGACCCTGTTGTGTATGTTAGAGAAGGCTGGGGGGTGAAAACACCGGGCACATATTGGAAATCCGGAAATTATAGATGGGAAGTTTGGTCTGATGGGGTGTTAATTGGTACTAAATCTTTTTTTATTGAAAAACAGGGAGTGGTTAAAGATGGATTGAATCCTTACTTCAATGTAACATCTGTTAAATTATATGAAGGACCGGATGCCAACATGAAGAACACTGACCGAAAGTATTATGTAGTGTTTAATGCGCTTTCTACACGATATATCTGGGTTGAGTTTAATGCAGATAATTTAGTTAGAAAATCTTCTGATTGGGCGTGTGAATTAACCTTTAATTTTAGAACAAACACGGGATATACAAAGGGTACTGTTACCAAAATTTTATTTGTAAAACCGGATGATGAAGTAATTAGTGCAACAGTAGGCTGGGGCTCTGATTTGTTGGGCACTTGGGGACGAGGTAGGTACTATGCGGAAATTGTCTTTATGGATGAATTAGTAGCCTCAATTCCCTTTGAAGTTGGAGATGATTATATAGAAGCGTCACCTGACGACTTTGTACCATTTCAGCAAACAGGGTTTATAATTGAAGAAAATGAAGAAAAAAAGGAAAGTGCGCCAAAAGTAAACGGTGCCCCTCAGAGTCTCGAAGAGATTATGAAGGAAATGGATGGGTTGATTGGGTTGGATAGCATCAAGACTAAAATCAGAGAATACAGTAATTACTTAAGGTTTATTTCTCTAAGACATGAGAAGGGATTTAAAGACGAAGAAAAAATCAACCTTCATGCTGTATTTAAAGGAAATCCGGGTACAGGAAAAACCACGGTTGCCAGAATGTTAGGCAAAATTTACAAAGAGTTAGGGTTGTTGAAAAAAGGACATGTGCATGAAGTGGATAGAGGTGATTTAGTGGCTGAATTTATTGGACAAACTGCTCCTAAGACTAAGGAGGCAATTAAAAAAGCTAAAGATGGAATTTTGTTCATAGATGAAGCATATTCTTTAGCACGCAAAGATGACGATAGTAAGGATTTCGGTAAAGAAGCTATTGAGATTTTGCTTAAAGAGTTAAGTGATAGCAGTGATATAGCTATTATTGTTGCAGGCTATCCGGCAGAAATGGATATATTCTTGACTTCGAATCCGGGGTTAAAATCAAGGTTTAATATGATTTATGACTTCCCTGATTATGTGCCTCAAGAGTTGATTCAAATTGCAGAATATGCTTGTGCAAATAGGGGGGTTGAGCTAAGTGTCAAAGCAAAAGAAGATCTTTACAAATATTTGGTTGAAGAATACAGAAAGAGAGATAAATTCTTTGGCAATGCAAGATTGGTAAACTATTTAGTAGATGAGTTTAAAATGAATCTTGGGTTAAGGATAATGAAAACCGACAAGCCGGATAAGTTAACCAAGGAAAATTTGTCAATGATTGAATTGGAAGATGTGGAAAAAGCATTTCAGGTGCAAAAGGGCATTTCGGCAGATATTCCCATAGATGAAGATTTATTGAAAGAAAGTTTAACGAAGTTAAAATCAATGATGGGATTGGAAGAGGTGAAAAAGAGTATTGAGGAGCTTGTTAAATTAGTGCGTTTCTACAAAGAGTCAGGAAAAAATATCCGAGAAACATTCTCATTACATTCAGTATTTCTCGGTAATCCTGGTACAGGTAAAACTACGGTGGCACGAATATTAGCACAGATATACAAGGCGCTTGGTATTCTTGAAAGGGGACATTTAGTTGAATGTGATAGACAGAGTTTGGTAGGAGGTTACATAGGACAGACTGCAATAAAAACAACTGAAGTAATAGATAAATCCATGGGAGGTGTGCTGTTCATTGATGAAGCATATTCCTTGACAGAAGGAGGGGCCTCGGATTACGGTAAAGAAGCGATTGAGACCTTGCTCAAACGCATGGAAGACCAACGTGGTCAATTTATTGTTATTGCTGCCGGCTATACACAAAACATGGAAAGATTTCTTGAAGCCAATCCAGGATTGAAATCAAGGTTTGACAGAGTATTTATGTTTGAAGATTTCAAACCGGATGAGTTATATGAAATTGCTGAAAATCAACTTGCCGAACATAATATAGTGCCGAATGAAGCTGCTGCTAAACATTTGAAGGATTATATTGCATTTGTATATAAAACCAAAGATAAGTATTTCGGAAATGGTAGAGAGGTCAGAAAAATTATTGAAGAAGCTATCCGTAATCAACATTTGCGTCTTGCAGAAATGCCTAAAAACAAAAGAACAGAAAAAACTTTGCATCAATTAGTAATGGAAGATTTAGCGGAGTTCTCGCTTGATAATAAACCTAAACAAAGAACAGGTATAGGATTTAGATGATAACTTCGACTCAATTTACCATTGCTGTTTTTGGTCATCATATCAACCTGATTGAGTTGATATTTTTATCACTTGCACTGTTTTTTGCATGTTGGCAAATAGCCTTACACTATCTTTATTTTCTGAAGTTTACTCAATTTCAATCTTCAAAAAGAAATATGCATAATTCACAGGCGGTGTCTTTGATTATTTGTGTAAAGAATGAAAAAGAGAATCTTAAGATAAATCTTCCTGCCATATTGGAACAAGATTACCCAAATTTTGAAGTAATTGTTGTGAATGATGCATCTTGGGATGGGACAGAAGAAATTTTAGCCTTTTTCACTGAGCAATATTCTCATTTGAGAGTTGTAGAAATTAAGGAAGATATAAAGCGTATTGCAGGAAAGAAATTTCCTTTGACGATGGGTATTAAAGCAGCTAAAAATGAAATACTCTTATTAACAGATGGTGATTGCAGACCTACGAGTAAGCATTGGATTGCTAAAATGGTATCGCCTTATAACGATCCCAAAATTGAAATTGTATTAGGGTATTCTCCTTATCGCTATAAAGCAGGACTTTTGAATTTATTAATTAGGGCTGAGACTTCGCTAACAGCCATGCTTTATTTGTCTTTTGCATTAAAGGGAATACCTTATATGGGTGTTGGTAGGAATCTGAGCTATAAACGCGAATTGTTTTTCAAACACAAAGGCTTTGCAAGCCATCACCATATTCCATCCGGTGATGATGATTTGTTTGTAAGAGATGCAGCAACGTCAACAAATGTTGCGGTTGTGTTATCGCCTGAATCTAGGATGTTGAGCGAACCTAAGCTCACATTTAAACAATGGTATATTCAAAAGAAACGTCATCTCTTTGTGGGAAGGTTTTACCATTCTGACATAAAGCGCAAACTCACTTCGTTCTCAGGTTCACATTTCTTTTTTTGGATTGCTGTACTTGGACTTTGTTTTTTCTCTTCTCAACTTTGGATTCCAATTGCCATAATACTTGGAAGGTGGATCTTACAAGCTCCTATTGTTGCTCTTTCGTTCAAAAAATTGGGACATAATATGCTGGCTTACTTAATGCCCTTGTTAGACATTGCTTTTTTGTTTTATACAATCTTTGGAGGCTTGGTATATTTATTCAGTAAGAAACCTAAATGGTAAACTACATGAACTTGCTTGAAAAATATATTGCACTGAGTAATGATCAATTGAATCGCTTACATGCTTTTACTGAATTATTACTTGAGTGGAACCAAAAAATCAACCTCATTTCGCGAAAAGACACAGAACATATAATAGAACGACATATCCTTCATTCATTGGGAGTTCATGTGTTGGAGAAAATTAAACCCGGTTTTGATGTGCTGGATGTTGGTACGGGAGGAGGCTTGCCCGGTATTCCATTGGCAATTATTTACCCTAAAACAAATTTTGTGTTGGCTGATAGTATCCAAAAAAAAATCAGGGCAACTTCCGATATGGTTAAGAAGCTGGATTTGCCGAATGTTACTTGCATTAATGCCAGAGTTGAAACGCTGCAACAAAAATTTGAAATTGTTACAGGGCGTGCTGTAATGCGATTGATTGATTTCCATAAGTTGACACATCATTTATTACTAAAAGACGGTACATATTTGTTGCTCAAAGGAGGTGATTTGTCCGATGAGATTAAGGAATATGAAGGTGTTTCAGGGTTAAAAGTAAAATTGCACGATCTTTATAAAAGTTTTCCTGAGTCCTTTTTTCAAAGTAAATTTGTGTTGGAAATAACCAACAAGCGATGATTCCCATTCTAAATTCTGAACAAATCAAAGCAATAGATATCTATACTATTGAGCACGAGCCTATTGCTTCGGTTGATTTGATGGAGAGAGCGGTTGATAGACTTTTATCCCATTTTTTATATTTAGAAAATAAGAAGATTCATGTCATTTGTGGAACAGGCAACAATGGAGGTGATGGGCTTGTGTTGGCTCGCAAATTGTGGCACAGCATGGTTCATTGTAGGGTAACTATTGTTGATTTTGGAAATAAACATTCTGAAGATTTCTCTATTAATCTGATTCGTTTGCAACAAAAAACGGAGGTGAATATTTCTGTCATTCATTCACCAATGAAACTCAAACTTGAAGCAGATGAAATTTTAGCTGATGCAATATTTGGCAATGGGTTAAAGAAGGTGTTAACCGGAGACTACCTAACGCTTATTCAGATGATTAATCAAAGTAAAGCAGAAATTTATAGCATTGATGTACCCTCCGGATTGCTTTCAGAGAATGAAACTCCATATGACGCTTTTGTTCATGCAAACAAAACTCTTGTCTTGGAGATTCCACGTCCTTCATTATTCAACCCAATGAATCAAATTGACTTTGAATTAGTTGAAATAGGTCTTCACAAAAGCTTTATACTTCAACAGTCAACCAATCAATTTGTTATAAGCGAAGAAGATGTGAAAATATATCCAAGAAACCGATTTGCCTTTAAAAACTCATTTGGGCATTTATTGGTTGTAGGTGGAAGCAAAGGGATGTATGGCGCACCGGTTATTAGCGCAAAAGCAGCATTTAAATGTGGGGTTGGGCTTGTAACATGTCTTGTGCCTGAACAAGGAGCACAAAGTGTACATAGTCATTTGATGGAAGCAATGGTGCTCGATTGCGGAATGTATTATTTAGAAGGGAGTCTTCCGGAAATAACTAAATACAATGCAATAACAATTGGAATGGGCATTGGGCAGGAGAAGCGTACTTATGAGTTTTTGGTTGAATTATTAAGGACAGCTAAGACACCATTTGTGATTGATGCGGATGCCTTGAATTTATTGGCATTGCATAAAGGAGTTAAAAATATTCCTTTAGGGAGTATCATAACTCCTCATCCAGGGGAGTTTAAGAGGCTTGTAGGAGAATGGGGTTCAGAATCAGAAAGATTGGAAAAACTTCGTGATTTAGCAGCAACCACAGAAAGTATTGTAATACTTAAAGGAACATATACTGCCATTGCAGTACCTGATGGGCGTGTTCTTTTTAATACTACAGGCAGTGTTTCATTGGCAACAGCGGGCTCGGGCGATTTGTTAAGCGGAATGATTGGTTCTTTTCTTGCACAAGGATATACTCCATTAGATGCAGCTATGAGAGGAGTTTATTATCACGGGAAAGCCGGAGGACATTTCCAAGGTGTTCCCGTTAGAGCCGAAGAGATTATAAATGCAATTAGGTTTTGAAATATTTTATTGTAGTGAAATTGGACTCAAGTACAAGTCGTAATGCAAATATTACTACTTATTCAGTGATTTCAATTGTCTTATCAAAAGGTCGATAGGTGTAACTAATAACACCGCCTTTTGACGTTCCTGCAATTGTTTTGTTTTCAACTTGTCTTTGTAAATATACATTACCGGGTCCGATAGGCAAATTTGTTTTTGCTTGTACACCCATTACAAGTGTGCTAGTACCGGTGGCATTTGTGTAAAACAACGCACTTTTATCCCATGCATAAGTTCCTATATACATACCTACACTTTGGTTTGCAGAAAGTGCCGAACCAACCCATGAAAACGTTTCTGCTTTGGATTTTACAATGGTGTCAAAATCATTTGGGAATTCAATAGAATCAATTCCGGTAGGTATAGTATTTGTGAATACTTTTCCATCTGTGTTTGTATAAACAAAAGTACCGGTGGTAATGTTTCCGGCAAATTCTAAGTGATGTGCATTCCAGATTAGAGAATAAGGCATTTTTTGTCCGTTGAAAGTAACGTTTGCCCCCGTACTGTCCACCAGTTCTAATAATGTTCCTGTAGGATTGCCAAATCTGAAACGTGCAATAACATGGGTTTTGTCATCATTCTGGTTGTAATATACATTGTATTCCGTCCAGATTTTGTCTTGATTGACATCTACAGAGTCTTCTTTGCTACACGAAGTCAAACACAGAGCGATGAAGCCGCAAACGAAAAATAAGTAGTTCAGTTTTAAAGAGTAGAAGTTCAACATTGATTTTAGATTGTGTTTCATAATTTTTTGCGTTAAATGGAGTGAATAATATTGGTTAAGATCGCTTATTTGCAAACACAAAGATAGAAAATGAACATATTCGGACATGTCCTATCATCACAATTATGAAAATGTTTGTGCAAACAGAGTGAACTTTGGTCATTCAAACATTTTATAACACTTACAATCTGTTAGATTATGGATATAGCAGAGATGATAATAGGAGAGTAAGAATAGTTTAATACTGTTCTTTGTTATTAGGGAAATCTTTGGTTTTTACGTCTTTTATATAGTGTTGAATAGCCTCGGTAATGGTATCGAACAGATTGAGATATCGTCTCAGAAATCGAGGGCTGAATTCTTTGTTTATTCCTAACATATCATGGAGTACCAATACTTGTCCATCAATTCCACCACCTGCTCCAATCCCGATTACAGGAATCTCAATGGATTTTGCTACTTTGATTGCTAATTTATTAGGTATTTTTTCTAACACAATGGCAAAGCAACCAGCATCCTGCAATGCTTTTGCATCACTCATGAGTTTTGCTGCTTCCGCCTCTTCTTTTGCACGTACAGCGTATGTACCGAATTTGTATATAGATTGAGGTGTCAGCCCTAAGTGTCCCATAACAGGAATCCCTGCGGTAAGAATACGTTTAATTGACTCTGTAATTTCTTCACCTCCTTCTATTTTCACTGCATGTCCACCAGACTCTTTCATAATTCTGATAGCACTATTTAATGCTTCTTTTGAATTACCTTGATATGAACCAAAAGGCAAATCCACAACCACTAATGCGCGTTTAACCGCACGAATAACGGATGATGCATGGTAAATCATTTGATCTAAAGTAATGGGCAGTGTGGTTTCGTGTCCCGCCATAACATTAGAGGCAGAGTCACCTACAAGAATTACATCAATTCCTGCTTCGTCAACAATGCGAGCAAGTGAATAATCATAAGCAGTCAGCATAGAAATGGGTTCGCCTGCCATCTTCATTTCTTGCAAGGTGTGGGTGGTTACACGCTTTGCTTCTTTGCCTGGGTAATGACTCATAGTGTAATATTTGGTGCGAAGGTATCATTTCCGCCCCAAGTTACGTATGAATAATAAATAATTTACTAAAGGTTTAACAAATTATTTCTGGTCACCGGCAGATGACAAACGGGTATAGCCAATCAATTCGTCATATCTTAAAAACTGATTCTTATGGTAAATAAGAATGTTATAGTCATTCTCGGTTTGATAGAAATTATTCTCGGTGAGTGATAAATTGATTGATTTATTATTTTCTTTGGACGGGGTTACAAACCAATAGGAATAATAACCTTGTTTGAGCATTGCTTCGCAATAATACAAGTTACGTACTTCATCATAAACCATCTTGAAATCATCTTTCATTTCCCAATTGGTTAATTCTCCAAAGATATAAATAGGTTCATCAAGCTTGCCACTTGGATTAATGTAGTAAAACTCAACTTTTACGTAATCAGAACTAATATTAGGGTCGCGTGTCCCTGCATCTTTATTATCTAAAACAACTTTTCCATTGTAATCTATATATTGCAGATATGGTGTCGCAATTCGTGTTTTCTCTTTAAAGAGTTGTGCGACAGGTCTATTGTATTCATCAAAAAACTTACGACTGACACTCGGGCTCATGGTGCGCATACTGCGAATATCAAAATAGCGAAATTCATTGCCACCCCAGAAATTATTTTCAGAAGTATAATTGTAGTCCAATTTGCCGGCATTAACAAATCTGGGTTTCAATCCATAAATTGCAGTAGTCCAATTTGTGTTTTGCAAAATCACCGCATTGACATCAATCATAGGATTGGGTATTTCATAGTTGTCAAAAGAAACAGTAAAATTGATTTGTTGTTTTTTAAGACGATTCTCTACATCACTTGAACGTTCTACTTTGGCATCGATTGTGAAAATTTCATCCAATACCAAGAATCGTTGTGTAAGAATAATGTCATTTTCATCATAATTTCTAAACACTACCAGCAGATAATTACCGGATACTTTAGGGAGCATTTCTTGTGTTGGAAATGTTAGAGAATAGTGAATATAGTTGATATAAGTGTTTTGAGAAAACGAAAAGGATTCTATATTGCCAAATTGATTTCCATTAATGTAATCGAAATAATGGATGTCAGAAGGCTCCCAGTTAGCGCTGCAATGAATGAATTTGTATTGATAAAAGTCATTATCACTTCTTAAATCGTCAAATCTAAGAGTAAGCGCACCCATAGGTGAGGAGAGTTTAACAATCGGGATGCGTTCTTCTGAATTTGTTTGTTGAAGAATCACGGTTTGAATGGCTTCTTCATACACTTTGTTCTTGTATTCCAACGGAACTTTTGCAGCCTGAGTGTTTGCCAATTTTAATATTAAAAACGGCACTAATAATAGGTATAGATTTTTCCTATTCATTGTTTCAAAATTACTCAAATGTTAGTAACGTCTCAAAAACCTTCTCATATTCCTGAGCAGCTTGGCTTATTTCTACTTCTAATTTCTTATAGTAATTTGACTTTTCAAGCATTTCACCTTCATGAATAAGGTTCTCGGGTGTGCTAAGCCATTTTTCAATATTTGCTTTTTCTGATTTCAATCTTTCTAATTCTGATTCGAATTCAGCCAGTTTTTTTTCTAACTTTTTCTTTTCATTGAGCAAATCTTTTGCCGTATTGTCCGTATTGATGTTTTCTTTTGGCTTTGAAATGTTTTCGGTCTTTGTTGTGTTTTGAGTATTTGATTTCTCACGAATATTCTCTTCCCAGTATTTGTATTCAGCATAAGACCCTAAGTACTCTTTGAGTTGGTGATCTTCAATCCACCAAATTTTATTTGCAACCCGAGTAATAAAATGCCTGTCGTGAGAAACAAAAATAGCGGTTCCTGTATAGTTATTCAAAGCCTGCACCAATATATCGGTTGATTGCATATCTAAGTGGTTGGTCGGCTCGTCCAGTAGAAGGAAATTTGCTTCTTGTATCAGACACTTGGATAAAGCCACACGTGCTTTTTCTCCACCTGAAAGGATTTTGATTTTTTTGAAAACATCATCACCGGTAAATAGGAAACAACCTAAAACAGTTCGGAGTTCCATTTCAGTTTTTGCAGTTCCCATACTGTCTAATTCTTGTAATATAGCATTGTTTACATTCAGTGCTTCCAATTGATGCTGCGCATAAAATGATTTGATAACATTATGTCCGGTTTCAACTTGCCCTGAATATGATTCTTCGCCTGCTAAGATTCGTAAGAGCGTAGTTTTACCTTTCCCATTCGCTCCTATCAAAGCAATTTTATCACCTCGGTTAATAGCCCCTTCGGCATTCTGGAGGATTATGTTGTCTCCATAAGACTTGGAAAGGTTATGGAATCTTTTTAATACTTTTCCTGAATGTTGTTTAACCTTAAAGTCGAGATTGATTTTAGACTCAGGATTTTCAATTGCTTCAATGCGTTCTAATTTGTCAAGCAATTTCATTCTGCTTTGAGCCTGAGTAGCTTTTGATGCTTTGGCTTTGAACCTTTCTATAAATCGTTCTTGCTGTTTAATAAATTGTTGTTGGTTCTCAAATTGCCTTTGTTGCAAGTCTTCACGTTCTTCTTTGGATGAAAGATAGAAAGAATAATTACCCGGGTATAAATAGAATTTACCATAAGAGATTTCTGCAATGTGATTAACCATTCTGTCAAGGAAATAACGGTCGTGTGATACAACAATTACCGCACCTTTATAGTTCTGTAAATATTCTTCTAACCACATGATGGAAGGCAAATCCAAGTGGTTTGTAGGCTCATCCAGTAACAAAAGTCTGGGTTGGCGCAGTAGAATTTTAGCAAGCAATACTCTCATTCTCCATCCTCCTGAAAACTCACTAAAAGGTCTTTGTAAATCTTTAGTGGCAAATCCCAAACCTTCTAAAACTTCTTCTGTTTTATGTTTAATGTTGTATCCGTTAAGGCTTTCAAATCTATGTTGAACATCCCCTAACCTTGTAAGGATTTCTTCGCTGGAATCGGTTTCTAATTTTGTGTAGAGTGCATGTAGTTCTTCTTCTAATTTAATAACATCTGAAAAAGCCTCTAATGCAACTTCGTAAATTGATAGAGAATATTCTAAAGAAAGCAAATCTTGGTTTAGAAAACCAATAGTGCAATCATTGCTTTTATTTAAAATTCCCTCTGATGGGGTATAGTCTCCGGCAATGATTCGCAGCAGTGTAGATTTGCCGGCTCCATTCAATCCGACTAAACCTATGCGCTGTCCTTCAAATATTTGCCAATTTACATCTTTGTATAAATACCTGCCTCCAAAATGGAAGCCTATATCTTGTAATGAAATCAAGGGTTAAACTAAGTAATGAAATAAAAAAATTATGGTAATGAGTTTTTGAACTGTTGATAACGTTCAACAAACCTTTGTCCCTCTTTGCTGCCCATGCTTTCCCACTCTTTTGTAATAGCCTCTACTCGATTCTCAGGGTTGGGATGTGTACTCAAAAATTGTGGTCCGCTGGAATTGCCATTGGCTAACAGTTTTTCAAAAAAACGTGCTGCACCAAGAGCGTCATAGTCGGTAGGATAGAGGTAGATAACAGAATATTTGTCAGCTTCTCTCTCTGCATCTCTGCCATAGGCAAGTTCTTTAAGTCCAACGGCAACACGAGCTAATGCGCCTTTGTCTTGACCAAATACAATATCCAACAATAATTGAAGTCCATATTGTCGGGTCATAGCAGTGGTCGAATGTCTTCTGTCTGCATGGGCAATTTCATGTCCCATTACACCTGCTAATTCATCCTCTGACTCAAGGTATTTGATTAATCCGGTATAAACATAAATATATCCGCCAGGAGTGCAGAATGCATTAAGAGTACTGTCGTCATTGATAATATGGGTTTCCCAAACAAATTTGTCTTTATATTGAACTTTGCCGCTGTTCAGAATATTATCGGTAATTCTCTGTAAATGAGCATAAGCGTCAGAATATTTATTAGGATCTAATAACGGGTAATCTTGTGGACTGGCAGCTATTTCTTCTGAGACTTGTTTACCTAACTCAATATCATCGTCTAATGAAAATATATTGATTTTCTTATCTTTACATGATTCAACAGAAATAGTGGTAGTAATGAGTACCAGTGATAATGGGAGAGTCCATTTAAAGAATGAGGTCTTCATTGTGAAATATTTTAGGGGTGCAAAGTTATGTTTTAGTGATTAAACTTCTAAACGCATTTAGCAGGTTGAATAAATGTTTTTTTAGACGAAAAAATTACAAGCCTTGAAATATTAAATATAATCATATTTATTTGCCGTAATGAACTTTGAATAGGATGAAGTTTCTACTGTACATATTTGCAATGTTTATGCTTCTTTCTTGTGCAAAGAAAGAACCGGTAGATATGATCATTCACAATGGAAATATTCATGTAATGAATCAAAGTTTAGATACAGTAGATGCCCTCGCAATTAAAAATGGACGCATCGTTGCCATTGGATCTAACATTAATATACTCAAAAAGTATACGTCATCTCAAGTTATAGATGCTAAGCAAAGAGAAATTTATCCCGGGTTGCATGACTGTCACGCTCATTTATTAAGTTTAGCAAGACAAGAAATGACAGTTGATTTGCGAGGAACTCTATCATATTATGAATTAATTGCCCGACTGGAAAAATACCAAACCAAAGCTCAAAGAGATATTATTATTGGACGTGGATGGGATCATACACTGTGGGGGGAGACAGAGTTTCCTGATAATGACAGGCTCAATGAATCGTATCCTACTACTCCGGTGGCGTTGACTCGAATTGATGGACATGCAATGTTGATTAACAAAGCAATGATGGATTATCTTGGGATAACCCATCACTCAAAAATCAAAGGAGGCGTGTATCTAAAAAAGAAGGGAAAGTTGACAGGGATATTGTTGGATAATGCTGTGGATGAAGTTAATAAGAAGTTACCTAAGCCCAACAAAGCACTACTGGCAAAAAAATTTTATGAAGTCCAAGAGTTATTACTGGCACATGGGATAACTACCATTCACGATGCCGGACTTGATGATGAAGCGCGTGATTTTTTTATTGAACTTGCAAATCAAAAGAAACTCAAAATAAACATTTATGCAATGCTTTTTCCCACACAGGGTAATATTGAGTTTGCGAAGCAACATGGGCATTATGTCAATGGTCGTCTAACCATTAGAAGTTTTAAAATGATTGCTGATGGTGCACTTGGTTCAAGGGGCGCTTGTTTGATAGAACCGTATTCAGACGATATACATAATCATGGTTTGATGGTAAGTTCTTATGAAGAATTATTGTCAAATTTTGAGATTGCCAAACAATTAAATTATCAAATGAATACGCATTGCATAGGAGATTCTGCAAATAGGGTAGTACTTCAATTGGTAGATTCGCTCATGCGCGGAGTTCAAGACCATAGATGGCGCATAGAGCATGCACAAGTTGTTCATCCGGGTGATGTAAAGTATTTTCGTTCTTCAGGATTGATTCCTTCGGTTCAGCCAACCCATGCTACGTCTGATCAGCGATGGGCAGAAATTAGACTTGGCAGACAGCGAATGTTATCTGAGGCGTATTTATACAAATCTTTACTTGATACACGCGGTATGATTCTTTTTGGTACAGATTTTCCGATAGAAAATTATGATCCATTTTTAACAATATTTGCTGCTACTGCACGCAAAAATTCGGATAACGAACCTGCGGAGGGTTTTATGCCTAAAGAATCAATCTCATTAGAAAAAACTATGCTTGCAATGACTGCTTGGGCTGCCTATGGTTGTTTTACCGAGAAGGAATCAGGAACATTGGAAGTTGGTAAAACTGCTACGTTTGTAATATTAAATTACCCCTTGGCAAATTTCAAAGAATTTCATAAAAATTCATCTTGGATGACTTTTATTGACGGGCAAATTGTTTTTAAAAGACAACTATAAATTCAAAGGTTACTCTTTTTGGATTACAGTCCATTCTTTGAGGTTCCAAATTGCGGAAGGAATAGAGGAGCCTTGCATATAAAACACTTTTTTTATTACACCTATATTTTTGACATGGTAGAATCTTGCTTCACCGTTTGCTGGAAAACAAAAATTGTCATGTGTGCAAACAACACTGTCAAATGTGGTGTCAGCCATTAACATTGAGGGAATAATGCTCTCAATGGTAAAAAGAGAACGCGAACCGTATTTTTTTGAATTTCCAACCTGAATAGGAAATAATAAATAGGTTGAAGATAAAGTACGTTCGGCTTTTTTTCTGAAAGTCATTTCCCCTGTTAGAGCGTCAGGGTTTTTGTCTTCATAAATCCCATAGAATTCATAATTCTTAGGGTTTGAAATTGAGTCTTCGGGGTAATTTAATCTCAGCTCTCTTTGTTTGCGTGTAGGACACTTGCTTTTTTCCGGTATTGTTTCTTTAATGTAATATTTATGTGCATAAATTGACACAGTATCAAATTGACCGGAAATAGAATCCTGATAAATCCAATATGAGCCCGGCAGAAATTCTGCCCATTCTTTCATTTCTTGCTGAATCTCAACAGTCTCAATGTATTTGCAATTGTTGTTACAAGAAAAGATTACGCCCAACAAACAAGACATACCAAGTACGTGAGTAGCCTTGTAGAACATAAACTACTTGTTTACCTTTTTATGGTCTTCTAAAAATTTGGCTAAGCCACTGTCTGTTAAAGGGTGATTAAGTAATCCTAATATTGAACTTAACGGACAAGTAACAACATTTGCTCCGGCTTCTGCAGATTTAATAATATGTAATGGATTGCGAATAGATGCAGCCAATATTTGGGTTTCAAATCTTTGGACTGCATAGATATGTGCAATTTGCTGTATTAGCTCCATGCCGTCAAAACTAATATCATCTAATCTTCCTATAAAAGGTGAAACATAAGTTGCTCCTGCTTTGGCAGCTAAAATAGCTTGACCTGCGCTGAAAACAAGTGTACAATTTGTGCGAATACCTTTTTTTGTTAAATAACTAATAGCCTTAACACCATCTTTAATCATTGGAATTTTAACAACTATGTTCTTGTGGATTTTTGCCAACTCCAAACCCTCTTTTATCATTCCATCAAAATCAGTAGCAATCACTTCTGCACTAATGTCTCCGTCCACAATTTCACAAATTGTTTTATAATGTTTTTTAACATTTGCATTTCCTTTTATACCTTCTTTAGCCATCAGTGAAGGATTGGTTGTAACCCCGTCAAGGATTCCGAGTGCATTTGCTTCTTTGATTTGTTCAAGGTTTGCAGTGTCTAAAAAGAATTTCATGTTGATTGATTTAAAGATGCAAAACTATTTTCAGTGCATGGGATTGACTTAACAACTTGTAAACAATTAGCCATTTCATCAAGAATGGGTTTTTATCTACCTTTGCGCACGTTCATAATACATGAGTATGATACAACAAGAAAAAATCAGCATCATCGCTTGTCCTTCTGAAATTGCAGCAGGTAAGCTGGGTAACGCACAAGGGGTTGTTGAGTTGATTAATCTTTTCAATGAACAGAAGATATACCCTTTTGCAAAATATGTATTTACTCCAATTCAGAACAAATTAAATGAAGGGAAAACGTTTTTCAATGCCAAACACATCGAACAAGTATATCATAATTTAGTAGCGACTTATCATACTGTGAACTCAGAGATGCGTGAAGGAAGATTTTGTGTCAACGTACTTGGGGATCACAGTAATGCAATTGCAACTTTCTCATGCTTTGCAGATATATACGGGGTTGAAAATTCGGGACTGATTTGGGTAGATGCACATGCTGATATGCATTCTCCTTACACTACTCCATCGGGAAATATGCACGGAATGCCTTTGGCTGCACTAATGGCAACAGATAACATTGAGAATGTCAAGAATGCTGTTGAGGTAGAGTTGAAAGCATGGTGGGACAGGTTTAAAAATATTGGACAACTAGGTAGCCACCCTAAATTGTTGCCAAGAAATTTGGTAATAATAGGATTGAGAGATTTTGAATCGCAAGAAGAAGCATTGTTTAACAAACTCAATGTGAAATATTTTGCACCTGATACTATTAAAGAAATTGGTATTGAGGCTGTAATGAAACAGGCAAAAGAATATCTCAATCATTGTAATAGTTTGATGTGTTCTTTTGATGTGGACTCGATTGATTCAAGTTTGGTAAAAGGCACAGGTACTCCGGTTGTCAATGGGTTGACACTTGAAGAGGCAAGATTTGTTTTTGATTTTGTGTTTGTAAATCCTGAATTTAAGTCTTTAGATATAACGGAGTTTAATCCTACTTTGGATTCTTCTAATCAGACAGCAGAAAGAGTCTTGCACTTGTTTAAATAATCTTTGAGAGCCTCTCTATGATTATTTATCAACTTTTTGTGATAAAAAATCTCTGTTGAATCAATAATACGGTACTGAAATTTAATTTAACTTGCCCCCAGATTAGCAAAGGGAAAAATGGCAATTTTTAATTCACTCATCAATTGGTATTTTAAAAACAGACTACAGTCTTTAGAGGATTCAATTCAAAATTCTATTGCAATCCAGAAAAGGACGTTAGTTGAGTTGCTTGAAAGAGCAAAGTACACCGAGTTTGGTAAGAAATATCAATTTGAAACCATCAGGGATTATAAAGATTTTGCAACGCAAGTGCCTATTGCGACTTATGAGGATTTACATCCTTATATTGAACGGATGATGAAAGGTGAGCAGAATGTGTTGTGGAGTACAGAGATCAAATGGTTTGCAAAATCATCCGGTACTACAAATAATCGTAGCAAGTTTATACCTGTAAGTGGAGAAACTATAGAAACTTGCCATTTAGAAGCAGGAAGAGATGTAATTTCAATTTATCTAAAGCATAAACCAGAGAGTAATTTGTTTACTGGCAAAGGCTTGCTAATAGGAGGAAGTCAGAACGTTAATCCGCTAAACGAATACTCTAATTATGGAGATTTGTCTGCAGTGATGATAAAACATTTGCCTATTTGGGTGCATTTATTCAAAACTCCAAGTCTGTCCATTGCATTGATGGATGATTGGGAGAAAAAAGCTGAAAAGATGGCTGAATATACTGTTCAAGAAAATGTAACCAGTATTTCGGGAGTGCCCACATGGACATTGGTCTTATTTGAAAAATTGCTTAAGAGAACCGGAAAATTGAATATGTTGGAAGTATGGCCCAATATGGAGTTATACATTCACGGTGGTGTAGGCTTTACACCCTACAGGAAACAATTTAAAGAATATTTTCCTTCTGAGCAGGTTAGTTACCTTGAAACCTATAACGCATCAGAAGGATTTTTTGGAATTCAAACGGATTTATCTGTCAATGAAATAGCATTGATGGTTCATTATGGAATTTTCTTTGAATTTATTCCTATGGAAGAATTTGGAAAAGAAAACGCAAGGATTTTGCCATTATGGGAAGTGCAAGCCGGAGTTAATTATGCCGTTATCATTTCTAATAATTCTGGTTTGTGGCGCTATCAATTGGGCGACACCATTAAGTTTACATCAGTAGCACCATTTAAATTCCATGTTACAGGAAGAACACGTTTGTTTATCAATGCTTTTGGAGAGGAATTAATGATAGACAATGCAGATAGGGCAATAGAACATGCGTGTAAATTGTGTAACGCTACTATAAAAGACTATACTGCAGCACCTATTTATTTGGACGATCCTAATAATGCAGGTCATCAATGGTTAATTGAATTTGAAAATCAGCCACGGGATTTAACGCAGTTTACTATTGAGTTGGATAATAAATTAAAGGAATTGAACACCGATTATGAAGCGAAACGCCACAAAGATTTAGCGTTAAAGATGCCTAAAATCAATGTGGTTCCCGCAGATACATTTCATAAATGGCTTAGTAGTAAGAATAAGCTTGGAGGACAACACAAAGTACCACGCTTGTGGAATGACCGCAGTATTGTTGAAGAAATGCTTAAACTCGTTAGCGAGCATTAAGTCTTTGTAACAGATTATTTTGTGCTTTGGTACAAGATTTGAGAAAAAACAGCGTTTGACTTTCAATTATTTCAACACATATTTTATACTTGCAGCCAATGAAATTACTTCTTAAAATGTTTAATAAATACAGATGGATGTGGGTAGTAATACCTGCTGCTCTCATTTTTCTGGGATTTTGCTATAAAAGGCAAAAAGGCGGAGAAGAAATTCTGCCAAGGTTGGTATTACAAACACTCAATAATTCTCATTATCAACCCTTACGCATAGATGATACATTTTCGGTTAGGGTGTTTAGGCTCTATTTAGACCAATTAGATAAGAATAAAAGGTTCTTTTTGAAATCAGATTTTGACAGTTTTGCCAAATACCGATATTCATTGGATGACCAAGCAAATCAGGGTTCGTATGAGTTCTTGGATTTGGTGTCCGAAACCTTTTCTGAAAGGGTTGCAGAATTGGAAGAAATTTATGAACAAATTTTAAGTTATAAATTTGAGTTTGAGTCAGATGAAAAATATGTCTTTGATGAAGATAATAGAAAGTATTTTGCCTCAATGGATGAACTTGCAAAGGACTGGAGGAAGTATTTAAAATTAAATGTACTGGAAAAATATTATTCCAAAGTTACCGCACAAGAAAAATCTTTAGCCAATAAAGAAGAAGGGTTTGTTGCAAAGCCATTAGACTCGTTGGAATATTATTCACGTCAAGAGGTTTTAAAAACCCAAAGGAATCTATTTAAGAGGTTGAAAAAGTTCACACGAGAAGAACAGTTAGACTTATATATCAACTGCATGACCTCTGTTTTTGACCCTCATACAAGCTATTTCCCACCAAAAGAAAAAGAAGATTTTGACATTAGAATGTCAGGAAGATTGGAGGGAATAGGAGCGCAACTCAGTGAGAGAGATGGAGAATTGAAAGTTGAAATGATAGTGCCGGGCAGCCCAAGTTATTTGCAAGGAGAATTAAAAGCAGGAGATATCATCCTGAAAGTTGCACAACAAGATAGTACCCCTGTAGATGTTCGAAATATGGAATTAAGCGATGCGGTGCAATTAATCAGAGGGAAAAAAGGTACCACTGTGATTCTTACTGTGCGCAAACCGGATGGTTCAATAATAGATATCTCAATAGTACGTGATGTGGTAATTATGGAGGAAGGATATGTAAAAACCGCGATTATTGAACTAGGAAAGGATAGGTATGGCTATATTTATTTACCCCAGTTTTATACAGATATGAATAATAGTGGCGGTAGAACATGTGCTCAAGATGTAAAAGAAGCGGTTCTAAATCTTATGGATGAGGGAGTAAAAGGAATTGTATTCGATTTGAGAAATAATGGAGGCGGTTCGTTGCAAGATGTTGTTGATATGACAGGATTGTTTATTGGGCACAGACCTGTTGTGCAAGCTAAATATAGAGGTGGTTCGCCCAGTGTATATGCCAGCAGAGAAAGTAAAATTACTTATAAAGGACCATTGGTTGTCCTAATCAACAAATACAGTGCAAGTGCTTCTGAGATAATGGCTGCTTCATTACAAGATTATCAAAGAGCATTGATTTTGGGTAGCGATAAAAGGTCTTTTGGAAAAGGAACAGTACAACGTTTTCTTGATTTAGATAGATATGCCCCACCATCATCTAAATATGCATTTGGTTCATTAAAAGTAACTATTCAAAAGTTCTATAGAGTAAACGGAGGAACAACACAGCTAATTGGAGTAATCCCTGACGTGGTAATGCCTGATCGTTTTTCTTCTGTGGAAGTGGGAGAAGAAACAGAGGAATATCCGCTTCAATGGAGTGAAATTGCTCCTTTACCAATCAAAATGGATATGAATTCGCAAGAAAAGAGAATAAATATTGCTAAGAAAAATGCTCAAAAGCGAATTGAAGAAAGTCCTATTTTTAAACTCATTTCCGAAGACAGCAAGAGAATAGAACAAAACAATAAGCGTACTACATTCTCTCTTCGTTTTGCAGACTACAAAGCTGAACAAGAGATGTGGGACAAGCAGAATAAAGAGTATGATGAAAAATTCAAAGCAAATCTTGTTGAGAATAAATTATTGGCTCTTAAAAAGGATTTATTGCAAATTGGTTCTGATTCTGTAAAATTAAAGATGAAAAATGATTGGTTGAACAGCTATAAAAAGGATGTTTATCTGAATGAAGCTGTGAATATTTTGGGGGATTTGTAAAAACTTTTTCCCATAAAATTCTTTAAACGCCCTGACCTGAATTAAGAGTCAGGGCTTTTTTTATTCAATGAAATTGTAGTGAAAAGTGACATTGTCATGAGATTGTCATATTTCTTGTTTATGACAAGTTTTATAGTGCTATACTAACAGCCGTAATTACTTTTGCGCCAAGTTTATTTATCTACCTTATGAAAAGAATTATAATATTAACAACTGCATTGGTTTTTGGATTGTCCATCAATGCGCAAAACTGGATTGAAGATTCAGTTACCTTGGAGAATAAGTCTGTTAAGCAGATTTATTATTCTTTTAAAACTCAAAACCAACATGTAGCAGATGCAGTAGGCTGGGATTTGGCATTTTCTGTTCAGAATACTATTATTCCAAACCAAACTTTACAAGCTACCACAATTAGAGTAAATAATGGAAAGAGTGTAAAGGTATATTTAGCACCGGATTCGATTGATGTGTCAAATTTTTCAGCTCTGGATACAACAGGATATAAAAGCACTTGGACAGAACTGCTTGATTCTGATTCTACTTGGGATATAGGTGCATTCAATACCGGTTTAGATTTAACAATACCTCCAAGTATGGGTGGTCCTAAATATGGTTGGGGAAATTATGATGAAGATTCTCACGATGTTAAATCATTAGGACGTGTTTATTTAATCGTAAGAGGCAATGTTTTCAGAAAACTTTATTTCGGAGACCTTGTAGGTGATAATACTTATCATTTTACGTATGCTGATTTAGACAACAATAACCAACACACTGATTCAATTAAAAAGAGTGCTTATCCTGACAGATACTTTGTTTATTATGACTTAACAAATAAAACAGTAAAGGACTTGGAGCCATCAAAGGCTGACTGGGATGTAGTATTTACTAATTATTGGACATTAGTGCACAGCCCAATGGGACCGTCTCAAATGATGTCTTATCCCGGTACTCTTTCCAAAAAGGGAGTAAAAGTTGCAAGAATCGAAAATGAATTGCTGGATTCTGCTTGGGGAGCTACTCGTAATTTTACAGAACAGATAAATACAATTGGCGGAGACTGGAAAACGCATGTATTTGATAGTCTAGGTAGCAGGTATGTTTATAAGGACTCATTATCATTCGTGATTGACAATGGTGGTGATAGCTTATACTTGTTACATTTCACTAGATATGGAGGAAGTGCAAATACAAGAATGGTATTTGAATTCCAAAAAACAGCAAAACCAGTGGGACCTATTGATGGAGTGGCGATTGTATCAAAATCAAACTTGCTTGTTTATCCGAACCCTGTAAGTTCCGAACTTTTCCTCGATGTAGAAGGTATAGCACAAATTCAAATTCTTGACTTACAAGGAAAAACAATCATTAACAAAGAATTGAATCATACTAATAAAATAGATGTTTCAAACCTCCCTAATGGATTATACATCATTAAGGTGATTATGAATAATGATGTTTATACTTCTAAAATTCTTAAAGCAAATTGATAGCTGATTGGTTAATATTTAATAAAAGAAACGCAAAACGAGCCGTGCAAAAATTGTGCGGCTCTCTTGCTGTTATATTACTGCTGAGTAATCCGCTATATGCAAATATAGATAGAGGTTTTACTCAGGGAGATTCGCTTACTCCCATGCAAGATACGATCTTAAATCCGGTTGTGATTACCGGGCAAGGAAAAGGCGTAAGAGCAGATAAAAGTATTATTAAATTTAGAGTCTTGACAAGTGAAACCATCAAACAAATGGGGGTAGTCAACTTAGGTGATTTACTTTCAAGACAATCAAACATCAGAATTTCCAATGATAATATGCTTGGAAGTTCGGTTTCGTTACAGAATTTGTCGGGGCAACAAATTAAATTTATGGTCAATGGAATGCCCATTACAGGAAGGGAGAACGGAAACATAAACCTTGATCAAATTAATTTAGAAGATGTTGAAAGGATTGAAATTGTTGAAGGTCCAATGTCAGTCATTTATGGTACAGATGCACTTGGCGGTGTCATCAATGTAATTACCAAGAAACCGGTCTTGAAAAAGACCTCTGCTTCTGTTTTTAGTTACAATGAAAGTATAGGAAATTTTAATGCAGGATTTTCAATTGCACAACCCTTGGGCAAAAAAGCAGTGATTTTTGGAAGTGTTGCCCGAAACTTTTTTACCGGTTTGAACAGCGCAAAAAATGACAGAACATACATTTGGAAACCTCGTGAACAATGGTTTGGGAATATTGGATATTTCAGAGAATCTAAAAAAGCTACTTGGAACTTCCGTTCAGATTATCTGTATGAAACATTGCAAAACAAAGGTAAAGTAATCTTAACCCCTGTTGTTGCTTATGCATTTGATGATTATTTTATTACAACAAGAGGAGTACACAGTTTGAACACTATTTTTAATATCAATTCCAAAGTAAGGGTGGATATGATTAATGGAGTTTCGCATTACAAAAGAGAAAAAAGAGTGTATAGGAAAGATATGGTTTCTCTTGAACAAAATCTTATTGAAAACAATGATGAAAATACTGACAACCTCTTTGTGAATGCAATGGCAAGAGCCGTATTCAGTAATATCAAAAAAAGTCGTTTGAATTATCTTGCGGGCTATGATATCAATTATGATATGGCGATTGCAGACAGAATTGATGGCAGTAGATTAACCATGTATGATATTGCAGTTTTTGGAATGTTGGATTATAATCTTTCACGTTACTTTAGAATAAGGCCGGGACTCAGAGTGGCATATAATTCTGTTTTTACTTCTCCTTTAACGCCTTCGCTAAATATGATGTGGGAGCCTAATAGGAAATGGCAAATCAGAGGTTCTTACGGTAATGGTTTTCGCGCTCCATCTCTAAAAGAACAGCATTTACTTTTTGTTGATATCAACCATAATATTAAAGGAAATCCTAAGTTGACACCGGAATTTTCTCATAATGTTCAATTAGGTGCTTCATTTAAAAATTCACATACAAACGTTGCCTATTCTTTTGGAATTAACTCTTATTATAATGAAGTGCAAGACATGATAGGGCTCGTGCTCATTGATAAAGGACAAGAATTGTATTCTTATGAGAACTATGGCAAGTTTCAAGGAGGAGGATTCATGTTAGAACAAAAGACATTTTATAAGAAACTATTTGTAGAGTTTTCTTTAGGAGGAATGTTTATTCGCAATCAGTTTAGCAGTCAAACCGGTAAAGATTTTTATATAACACCTGATATAACTTTCGCAGCTTCATATGAATTTAAAAAACCGGGAATTAAAACCGGTATGTTTGTTAAACATAATGGCAAGTTTGTAAACTATATTCAAAATGAGCAAGGCGCAGTAAGTGAGTTCTTCTCTGATGCGATGACTTTTGTTGATTTCACTCTGAGCAAGGGCTTTTTGAAGGATAAATTACAAGTTAATACCGGAGTGAAAAATATTCTTAATGTAAGGAATATCTCGAATATCAATCCTTTCAATAGCTTTCATGGGAGTGGAAGCACGATGATGCTTTCTCCCGGACGTTCTGTTTACTTAAAGATTTCATACACACTGTAAATGAAAGATAAGATTATATTCATAGCTCTTAGCACGCTTTTGTTGCTTACTTCATGTTTCAAGGAGGATAGACCTTTGGTGCTGCCTGCCTCAAAGGCAAAGGTGATGTCCGTTTTTATGGGCTCAGAGTTCCAGAACCAAATATTTTTTAAGATGGAAGATCAGTCATATCAAACTAGTAACCTTAATGACTGGGATTTGGCTTTTGACAATGTCAGCAATCAGTTCAAAATAGTAACCAATTATGGACGCAATATTTTTGTTGCCAGAACACAGGCATTGGATGTAAGTCAGTTAGAAAGTATTAAACCTGCACAGATTCCAATAAAACAATGGTTATACGACTTTCCTAATGGAAGTATAGACAGTAATGCTTTTGGAGATTGGAAGAACCTATACGGAAATAAGATGCCGTTTCATATTATTGATATGGGACGCACGTTGCCTTCACCTCAACGATACTATGTTGTGAGGGTTTTAGAAGCGGATGATGTTCAATACAAAGTTGAATTTGGAAAGTTCTCAATGCTTGATTCATTACAAGTGGTTGAAATTAAACGAAATAAGAATAGAAATTTCACATATCTAAATATTCGTAATGGTCAGATTCATACTGATTTTGAACCCTTAAAAGAAGATTGGGATTTTGTATTTACTCGTTATCGCTTCATTTTCTATATAGACCCGAATCCGACTGAACCTTTACCGTATCTTGTTTCAGGTTGTTTGTTAAATCCGCATAATGTCTCTGTAAGTTTAGACACTGTTTCTGGCTTTGAAAATATTAATTTGAAATTATGTAACCAAAAGCATTTCACAAAATCGCAAGATGTAATAGGCTATGCATGGAAATCCTTTGATTATTCTGTCTCATTCTCATACACTATCAATCCAAATATGGTTTATATTGTTAAAAACAACAAAGGCGATTTTTACAAAATACGTTTCTTGGATTTTTACAACGAAAACAAGCAAACGGGCTATCCTAAATTTCAAATACAACAGGTTGTAAATTAATTGCTTGAACGATTTAACCGTAGGTGTGCGTAACTTTGTGTTATTTTTACTTCCACACACATACCCAATGCTAAATTGTCCAAATTGTCAATTGCTTGGACACAACACAATGTCTGGGAGATAGAATACAGTGATTGCTTTTGGTAATGTCACATAAAAACTTCAATTTTGAGCCCCTCAATTATAAAATAACAAATAACGATGAGTTGGAATAATTATATTGAAACAAACAAACAACGTTTCATGGATGAGCTTTTTGATTGGCTTAGAATCCCCTCTGTAAGTGCAGATAGTAAATATAAAAATGATGTTAAAAGAGCTGCGGAGTATTTGGCAGAAAAGTTCAAAGCTGCGGGTGCAGAGAATGTGTCAATCGAACCCACTGCAGGAAATCCCATTGTATATGCAGATAAAATATTTGATGCATCTTTACCTACAATTTTAGTTTATGGTCACTATGATGTACAACCTTCAGACCCTGATAATTTATGGACTACTCCTGCATTTGAACCTGCAATAAGAGACGGTAAAATCTTTGCCAGAGGCTCTTGTGACGATAAAGGACAAGTTTATATGCACGTAAAAGCATTTGAAACCATGATGCAAACCAACACTTTGCCTTGTAATGTGAAATTTATGATAGAAGGAGAGGAAGAAGTGGGTTCAGCTAACTTGGGAATTTATTGTCAAGAGAATAAAGATAAACTCAAAGCAGACATTGTGTTGATTTCTGATACTGCAATGATTTCTTTGGATACACCGAGTCTTGATACAGGACTAAGAGGGTTAAGCTACGTTCAAGTTGAAGTTACGGGTCCCGACCACGACCTGCACTCAGGTGTATATGGTGGCGCAGTTGCCAATCCTATCAATGTGTTATGTACAATGATAGCTTCATTACATGATGAAAAGCGACACATAACAATACCTGGATTTTATGATAAAGTATTGCAATTAACGAATGAGGAGAGGGTAGCTTTAAATAAAGCTCCTTTTAATATTGAAGATTATAAAAAGGAACTTGGCATAGACGAAGTTATGGGAGAAGACTCATACACTACGTTAGAAAGAACAGGTGTAAGACCAACGTTGGATGTGAATGGTATTTGGGGTGGTTACATAGGAGAAGGCAGTAAAACAGTTCTGCCGTCTAAAGCATTTGCTAAAATCTCAATGAGATTGGTGCCAAATCAGCGCTCCGGAGAAATTACCGAGCTATTTACAAAACATTTTTTAAGTATAGCTCCAAAATCAGTCAAAGTAAAAGTTGAAGCACATCACGGAGGGGAACCAGTTGTTACACCTACTGATTCTCATGCATATAAAGCAGCAGCAAGAGCGATAAAAGAAACATTTGGTAAAGAGCCGATTCCAACACGCGGAGGAGGCAGTATTCCCATTGTAGCATTGTTTGAAAACGTATTAGGATTAAAATCAATCTTGATGGGCTTTGGATTAGACTCAGATGATATTCACTCACCTGATGAACATTATGGTGTAGAGAATTTTTACAAAGGAATTCAGACAATTCCCTATTTCTATAAATACTTCTCGGAGAAGTAAATAAATAGTACATTTGCCGACCCCAAAATCAAACTTAAATATTTCATGAATACAGCAGACATTCAAAGTTTATTAGGAGCCGAGGCGGAAGCCCTTTTAACACACAAATCACAAACAATTTCAAAAGAGTCTCTTACATTAGCTGGAGCTGATTTTGTAGATCGTAATTTTGTATATAGTAATAGAAACCCACAAGTACTTAGAAGCCTGCAAGCATTGTATGGCACCGGTCGCTTATCCGGTACAGGGTATGTTTCTATACTCCCTGTCGATCAAGGAATAGAACATTCAGCAGGAGCATCATTTGCACCCAATCCTTTGTTTTTTGACCCGGAGAATATTGTAAAACTTGCCATTGAAGGAGGCTGTAATGCAGTGGCTTCTACTTTTGGCGTTTTGGCTTCTTGTTCAAGAAAATATGCGCACAAGATTCCTTTTATTGTTAAAATTAATCATAATGAACTGATGACATATCCAAACAAGTTTGACCAAATTTTGTTCGGGTCTGTTGAGGAGGCATGGAATCTGGGAGCGGTAGCAGTGGGTGCAACAATCTATTTTGGTTCAGATGAATCTGCCAGACAAATAGTGGAAATTGCAGAAGCATTTGAACGCGCGCATGAATTGGGAATGGCTACGATACTTTGGTGTTATTTAAGAAATAATAATTTCAAAAAAGATGGCATTGATTATCATACTGCCGCAGATTTAACTGGTCAAGCAAATCATTTAGGTGTTACCATTCAAGCGGACATTATTAAACAAAAATTGCCTACCAATAATGGTGGTTTTAATGAGCTTAAATTTGGCAAAACACATGAAAAAGTATATTCCCAACTGACTTCCGATAACCCAATTGATTTATGTAGATATCAAGTTGCTAATTGCTATATGGGTAAAATTGGTTTAATTAATTCAGGAGGGGAAAGCAAAGGAGAATCAGATTTGGCAGATGCTGTTAGAACCGCTGTGATTAACAAGAGAGCAGGTGGACACGGGCTGATTTCAGGTAGAAAAGCATTTCAAAAACCAATGAATGAAGGTGTGAAACTATTGAATGCAATTCAAGATGTATATCTTAACAAGGATGTTACCATTGCATAATGATGCTTAAATTGCAATGTATGTAATGCTTTACTAAACTAATAGAATTATGAGTTGGTTTAAAAGAGTAAAAGAAGGAATCACCACTAAGTCAAAGGAAAAAAAATATATTCCTGATGGGTTGTGGAATAAATGTCCAAGATGTAAAACAATTACCCAGTCAAAAGAGTTGGTGGAAAATCGCTATGTTTGTCCATCTTGTCATTATCATCATAAGATTAGTTCTGAAGAATATTTTAATATCCTGTTTGATGAGCAGAAATATAAAGAATTGTATGCAGGCATAGTATCAGGCGATCCGTTGAATTTTTTTGATACAAAGCCTTACACAAATCGTATAAAGGAAACACAAGAAAAGACTGGATTGAAAGATGCTCTCAGGGTTGCAGTAGGTAAAATCAACGGTGCTAAAGTAGTCATCTCTTGCATGGATTTTAATTTCATTGGGGGTTCAATGGGTTCTGTTGTTGGAGAGAAGATAGCACGCTCAATTGACTATGCCAGAGAAAATAAAATACCTTTAATTATTATCTCAAAGTCAGGAGGAGCACGAATGATGGAAGCTGCCTTTTCATTGATGCAAATGGCAAAAACATCTGCCAAACTAGCCCTGCTCAATCAAGAAGGAGTGCCGTATCTTTCTATTTTAACTGACCCTACAACAGGCGGTGTTACTGCTTCTTTTGCCATGCTTGGGGATTTTAATATAGCAGAACCCGAAGCATTGATTGGTTTTGCAGGACCTCGTGTTATTAGGGAAACAATTGGCAGAGATTTACCAAAAGGATTTCAAAGTTCTGAGTTTTTGCAGGAACATGGATTTGTAGATTTTATTGTTCCAAGAACTGAAATGAAAGACAAGATAGGCAACTTGTTGAAGATGATATATTGTAAAAAAACCGCTGCCAAAAAAGTGGATAAAACTGAATAAAAGAAAATATTAAAAGCCTTATTTCGCAATCAAATTAACAAATTAATAAAAGTATAAACATGAATTTCCCTTCAGAATTAAAGTACACAAAAGACCACGAATGGGTGAAAGTAGATGGTGATGTGGCAACCATTGGTGTAACCGACTTTGCTCAAAGCGAGTTAGGAGATATCGTTTTTGTTGATATTCCTACGCAAGGGCAGACATTAGACAAAGAATCAGTATTTGGTACAATTGAAGCTGTTAAAACAGTTTCGGATTTATTTATGCCTGTTTCAGGTGAAGTAATTCAAATTAATCCAAACATTGATTCAGCACCTGAAAGCATTAACTCTGATCCTTATGGTGAAGGTTGGATTGTAAAAGTTAAAATGACCAATCCATCAGAATTAAATGACTTGTTGGATGTAGCTGCCTATAAATCACATACTGGGAATTAAAATACGCCCGTGTATTAGACCAAAATGTCTTTTGTAAAAAGAACAATCCCTTTCTTTAAATACCAGTCCCCTGCATTGCTCTGGGGACTTTTTATTTGTTTAATTTTGTTGTTGCCAATTGGTGATACAGGTACAACACTCCTTTTTGGTTTTTTTCCTGTAGATAAATTGGTGCATGTAGTTCTTTTTTCTTTTTTTGCTTTATTTTCAAGAGTAGGGTGGGCGAAGTGGTATCGAAATGATTTCTTTGTCAAAAAAGCCAATACTTGGACAGTAATAGAAGGTGTCGGATTGGCGTTTTTGACTGAATCATTACAAGAATTAACATTTTACAGAACGTTCTCTTTCCTTGATATAGTAGCAGACATTGCGGGGATTTCATTAGGATTGTTGTTGTTTATTTTGATTTATAAACTCTGACATTTACCTTTTGGCTACATTGTGTATTAAAAAAGTGAGTCAACGATTTGACAACAAATAAAAATATAAATTTGCAAACCTTAAAAATTAACAACTATGGAATTAAAGAAAAGCATTAAGGCGGATGTATCAAAGAGAGCCACTTCGTTTTTCCTTTTTGGACTGTTAGTTATCCAACTGATTACATTAGGAGCTTTTTCATACACTTGGTATGATAAAGTTGATACCACACCTAAGATTACCAAACCGGTTAATGACGGTGAAGTAATTGAGCAAACTGAAATTACCCAACAAGCTTATTATGTGCCTCCGCCACCCCCTCCAACTTCTATTGAGGTTGTAGAAGATGATAAGGCAGACGATGATGTAGAAATACAGGATACAGAATTTAAAGATGAAACAGTGGTTGAAGCTCCATACCAGTTTCACGGAATGACTCCCGGAGGGACACCGGGTGCACCACCTCCTGCTGAAGTAAAGGAATCACCTATTTTCGAGGTGGTAGAAATTATGCCTGAATATCCGGGAGGACAAAAAGCAATGATAGCATTTATTGAAAAGAATTTTCGCTATCCTGAAGAGGCAAGACGTTTTGATGTTGAAGGTCGTGTTTTGATTTCATTTCTTGTTGATGAACAAGGCAATATTACAGAAGTAAGACCATTGTTGCCTGCTAACCGACAATTAGGATATGGATTAGAAGACGAATGTGTACGTATTGTTAGAATGATGCCAAAATGGAAACCCGGTTTTCAGCGCAACAAAGCAGTGAGAGTTAGATATACATTGCCGATTAATTGTACACTTAATTAATCATTCTTTTATAATAATATTGAAGCCTCTGTCAAGAGGCTTTTTTATTTATTATGAATACCGAACAAGATTCACATTACCAGAATTTAGAACAATTATCAACGTTTGAGTTAGTTACAGGGATTAACAATGAAGACGCTGGTATAGCAGATGCTGTAGCCAAAGAATTTCCTTCAATTATTCAATTGATAGATGCAGTTGCAACTAAATTAGCATCAGGCGGGAGACTTTTTTATATAGGAGCCGGAACGAGCGGACGATTGGGGATATTGGATGCAAGTGAATGTCCGCCAACTTATGGTGTAGATTATAACAAAGTGATAGGTTTAATTGCCGGAGGCGATTCCGCAATTCGCAAGGCAGTGGAATTTGCTGAAGATAATACGGAACAAGCATGGAAGGATTTACAGCAATTTGATATTGGTTCAAATGATTTTCTCATTGGCATTTCTGCAAGCGGAAGAACACCTTATGTTGCAGGCGGATTAGAAGATGCAAGAAAGAATCAAATTCAAACAGGGTGTGTTGTTTGTAATAAAAATTCAGTGATTGCAGCTCATTCGGATTTTCCTGTTGAATTAGAAACAGGTCCGGAGTTCGTTACCGGCAGTACCAGAATGAAAGCCGGCACAGCTCAAAAGATGGTGTTAAACATAATTACTACTGTCAGCATGATAAAATTAGGCCGAGTCAAAGGGAATAAGATGGTGGATATGCAAATTGCAAATAACAAACTTGTTGAACGTGGCATTCGTATGATCATGGAAGAGACAACATTAAACAGAGAACAAGCTCGTGCAGCCTTAAAAGAATTGGGGAGTGTGAGGGCTGTAATTGAGCAATACAAATAGTTGAAGGTGTGCTCAAAAGAGTTTAAATTTACACCCTTTAAAATTTTGAGATTTGACTGAAGCAAAAAGAGCATTATCTGTGAGCGTTACTAAAGACATCCTTTTACAAGCCTATCAACTGATGTGTCAGACGAGAGCAATGGCAAAGATTTATGAAGACAATAGGCAAATTACCACCTATGTTCATTCTACCTCAAAGGGGCACGAAGCAATACAATTAGCAGCAGGGTTTCTTTTGGAACATTATGATTATGTTGCTCCATACTATCGAGATGAGTCAATTCTTTTAGGCATAGGTATGCGACCTTATGAGTTGATGTTGCAACTCATTGCTAAAAAAGATGACCCATTTTCAGGTGGGAGAAGTTATTATTCACATCCCTCACTTAAAAGAGAAACAATGCCCAAAATTCCACATCAATCCAGTGCAACAGGAATGCAGGCTATCCCTGCAACAGGTATGGCGCATGGGTTGAAATACAAAGAACAAATGGGATTGCTTCCGACAGGAGAGTTACCTATTGTAATGTGTTCTATTGGAGATGGTTCAATGACAGAAGGTGAAGTGTCAGAAGCATTACAAATGGCTGTGCTCAAAGAATTACCCATTGTGTATTTAGTGCAAGATAATAACTGGGGAATTTCTGCAACCGGAAAAGAAATGAGAGCAATGGATGCGTATGAGTTTGCAGCAGGATTCAAAGGGTTGAAAAGGATGCGAACCAATGGCTCTGACTTTGTTCAATGTTATGAAGATTTGAAATCGGCAATTGATTGGGTGCGTAAAAATCGCAAACCATTATTAATTCATGCCAATGTTCCTTTATTAGGGCATCATACTTCAGGTGTAAGAAGCGAATGGTATAGAGATGATTTAGAGGAGCAAGCAAAGCACGATCCTTTCCCACTTTTATTGAATACCTTAATGGAATTGGGAGAAAACAAAGATACCTTAGATACAATCAGAAAGGAAGCAGATGAATATATAGCAGAAGAGTTTGCAAAGGCTGTTGCTGCACCTGATCCCGAGCCGGAATCAGTATATTTGCATGAATTTGCTCCTACTCCGGTTACAGAACAACAAGGAGTGCGGAAACCTGATGGCAAAGAACCCGTTGTGATGGTTGATGCTGCTTTGTTTGCATGCGATGAAATTTTAAAGAAACATCCTGAAGCATTGTTATATGGACAGGATGTTGGCAAAAGGTTAGGTGGGGTATTCAGAGAGGCTGCCACTTTGGGAAATAAACATGGAGAAGCTCGTGTGTTTAATACACCAATTCAAGAAGCGTATATTGTGGGTTCTACTGTTGGAATGAGCGCAGTAGGATTAAAGCCAATAGTTGAAATTCAGTTTGCAGATTATATATGGCCTGCAGTGAATCAGTTAGTGGAAGAATTGTCTAAATCATGTTATTTGTCTAATGGAAAATATCCGGTTGCAAGTGTGATTAGAATTCCTACAGGTGCTTATGGTGGAGGAGGTCCTTATCATTCGGGAACTGTTGAATCAAGCATACTGCCTATTAAAGGAATAAAGGTAGTGTATCCAAGTAATGCCGCAGATATGAAAGGATTATTAAAAGCTGCATTTTATGACCCAAATCCGGTTGTGATTTTTGAACATAAAGGGCTTTACTGGAGCAAAGTTCCCGGTACAGAATTAGCTAAAACCCCTGAGCCGGATGAGGATTATATTATTCCATTAGGGAAGGGTAGGGTTGTGCTTGCCGCAGCAGAAGAGTCTGTAAACAAAGGTGATTCTGTCTGTGTAATTACTTATGGTATGGGTGTTTATTGGGCACTCAATGCAGCCAAGAGATTACAAGGGAAAGTAGAAATAGTGGATTTGAGAACTCTGAACCCTATTGATGAAGAGTTAATGTTTGAAACAGCAAAAAAACATGGAAAAGTATTAATTCTCACCGAGGAAACTCAGCGTAATTCTTTTGCAGAAGCCTTAGCCGGAAGAATTTCCGAACATTGCTTCCAATTTTTAGATGCCCCAATCAAAGTGTTAGGTTCAGCAAATTTGCCTGCAGTCCCCATGAATAAGGGGTTGGAGGCAGAAATGCTTCCTAATGCAGACAAAGTATATGATGTGTTGAATGAGTTATTGAAGTTTTAAACTTCAAAATCTTCAAAAAAGTTTTTGGGAAATTCTTCGGTAACATTGCTTTTGAGCAGCCACAGACAATTCTGACAGAAAATCACTTGGCATAACTGTAACGCCAGAAATGGAAGTGTTGGTAAAAGCACCGACAGACACTACCATAGAAAAAGTGAAAGGGAAAATAAGGAAAAAAGCACTTTGGATAATTAAACAACAAAGCTTCTTTCTTTCCTTTCAACCATAGACACCACAACGGAAATACATAAGTGGAGAAACACATTTGTATCTGGGCAGCCAATACCGACTGAAAGTGATAAATGATAAGTTAAAAGTGAAGATGTTAAGCTTAAAGGACAGTTTTTGGAAGTACACACACTTGACAATTCAAAAGTCAAATCATTGGTAGCTGAATGGTATTTAAGAAAATCCTTTGAGAAAATTAAACCCCTTGCAGAAGATCTTTTCAATAATTTTATTAAAAGAAACAATTTATCATTTATCACTTTTAACTTTTCACTTAGAAATATGCCGATACGTTGGGGCAGTTGCACACCAAAAGGAAAAATCATTTTAAATCCTGAATTGATTAAAGCACCAAAAGGCTGTATTGAATATGTTATAATACACGAACTTTGTCATTTATTACATCACAACCACACACAGAAATTTTTAGTTTTACAAACCAAAGAAATGAAAGACTGGGTAAAGTGGAAAATGAAATTGGAGAAACTATTAGCATGAGAAGAATAGACAAATAATCACTCGGACAATGACAGCTATTACCCAATCATACAGCGACTTTCAGACACGGTCGACAAGAACGCCAATTACCAATAGTGGTAACCGTTGCACAACTCTTTAAATAAAATAAAATAACAGCACAAGCGGCTTCATTTGAAGCGTTTTAACCACACTTGTTTTTTGGGGGTTTGGGAGTTGTAGTTATTGTGATAGAGACAATAAAATAACGGAAGGTGTTTTGCAGCGTTATCTCTACTTTTTAAAAGTGCTTAACACTGAACTAAATGCTTAGTTTAGCAGTGGAAATTAAACACTAAGGACGTTATTAGACGGGCTGAAATGTTTTAGGGTTGGTATTGAAAGCCAAAGAAAATTTTATTTGAGTTCGACTAACGTACTGCCTTCGCCACCTCGATCTGCATGCTCAAATTGATAGGATTTGATGAATGGTTGTTCTTTTAAAAAATCCCAAATCAATTTTTTTAACACCCCTGTCCCTTTGCCATGAAGGATTTTGAGTTGTCCTGCACTAATCAAACGTGCATCATCAAGCCATTTTGAAACTTTTGCAATTGCGTCTTCACCTCTTTCACCTCTTAAATCTAAAGTATGGCTGAATCCTGTCTGTTTTACCATAATCTCATCAGAATAATGAGGTACGGAATTTTTATTTGATTTCTTTACCTTATTTTGATTCTTCAATTTTTCAAGCCTTTTTAAATCGACCCAAGCGTGTAAATCACCCAGTAAGACTAAGGCTTTGTTCTTTTTAATTTCTATTATTTCTCCAATTTGATTGCTATCTGCAATTAAAACAAAATCGCCTGTTGTAATTGCAACATTTGGTAAAGTCTCAATGGGTTTTACGCTTGTTTTATCTTGTTTAACCTTGATGAATGATTGATTGAGAGTCTCTTTTGCTTGATTGAGCTGATGTGAGAAAGATGCAATATCTTGCTTTGTAACTTTCTCATTTCTGCTGTCTTTCTTGATTTTTTTGAGTAATGAAGTTGCTTGTAACAACTCTTCAGCAGCTTTTTCGCGGGTTTGTTGCAAAATTATTTTTTTGTTCTCTTGAAGTTGATTTTTGAGTAACTCATATTCCTTCAATAACTTGTCTAAATGTTTAGCCTTATTTGAGATATTGCGTTTTGCTTCCTCTAATTCAAAAGCAAGTTTTTCTGCTCTAATACTCAGTTCTTCATAGTCTAAGGTTTTAGATGCTTTCATTTTGCTTTTAGCATTTTCTAACATCTTAGAAGGAAGATTGAGGTTTTGTGCAAGCTCAAATGCATAAGAACTTCCCGGTTTCCCAACCATTAGTTTAAACATAGGCTTTAGTGCAATTGGGTCATATAGCATTGAAGCATTGACAAGTCTTGAGATTTTGTTGGGTAATTTCTTGAGTGCTCCTAAATGAGAAGATACAATACCCAATGCACCTGTCTCACACAACATCTCTAACATTGCTTCTGCAATAGGGGAAGCCAATTCAGGATCTGTTCCTGTACCAAATTCATCAATGATTACAAGTGTATTGTGATTAGCATTTTCTAAAATATATTTCATGTCCACCAGATGAGCACTGTATGTGCTTAATGCGTTTTCTAGGGATTGGTTATCAGAAATTTCTACAGATATTTTCTCGAACACAAAGAGTTCAGAAGTTGGTGAAGCAGTAATGCCCAAGCCACTTTGAAACATCATTTGTAATAAAGCAACCGTTTTGAGCAATACTGATTTGCCTCCTGCATTTGGTCCGGAAATCAGCATCAGTGCTTCATGTTTGTTTAAGTTGATGGAATTGCGGACTATTTTTTCTTCAGAATTATCTTTACGCGCATTGATCAATAGCAAGGGGTGCACAGCATCATGTAATTTAATTTGACTCTGTTGAGCAAATTCAGGAATGTTTCCCCCCAATAAGTTGTTTAGTTTGGCTTTAGCTCTATAAAAATCCAATTTCTCCCACATTCCCAGTATGTTAACAAAATCTTCAGCAGTATCATTGAGAACCTTGCCGGCATATCTGAGGATTCTTTCAATTTCCTTTTTTCTCTCTAAATAGAGTTCTCTGAGCTGATTGTTCTCTTCAAAACATTCAAGAGGTTCTATATATAAAAATTTGCCTGATGCAGAGTCATCATGCACAAATCCTTTAATTTTCTTCTTGTGTTCAGCAATAATTGGAAGTACTAATCTGTCGTTTCGTATGGTGATTTCAGTATCACCTGCCCAACCATTTTTCTTAGCAACATCAAAACGGTTATTTAGGAGTTTCCGAACTTCTTTTTCCTTATTGATGATTTTTTCTGAAATATGTCGCAGTTCAGGACTGGCATTAGGATTCAGGTTGCCTTCTTCATCAATGATTTTATCAAGAAGTTCAAAAAGACTTCCGGGTATGATGATGGGCTCTCTTGTATAAAGGAGGGTAGGGAAAGAAGTTTTAACATCATCAAAAAACAGAAAAAACAAACCGGTATCTGAAAGTATCCTTTTGATTCTGAACAACAAGGAGGTTTGAGGCATACTTCCTAAGGTCATTGTGTCTTTTAAGTTGATTTTGATTTCGTCAATCACGCTCAAGTCCGGCATAGCATACGACTTGATCAACCTTTGCATTTCTCCGGTTTGGTTGAGAGTGTGAAGAATTGTTGACTTGTTTGAAGAAGGAGTGAGCGTGGATGCCCTGTTCTTTGCATATTCTGTTTTTGCAAAATCTGCCAGAATTGATTTTATCTCATTAAAGCCAATTGATGACCCAATATGTTGAGGATATAAAATCATTTGTTGGAATTCTGAACCTCATATTGTGTGAGTATTTCTAAACTCTTTTCTAATATGGGCTTAAATAGATCCGGATTACTGGCGTAGAAATTGATACTTTCTTCAAACTGTTGCCTTGTTACCTTGTGTTTCTTAAAAACAAATTCATAATCAGCACCAATATGTCCCAAATATTGTCGTTTACTTGTTGTTACTGGCTTATATTCAGATTTTGTCTTTTCTTGTTCAATAATTTCTTGCTCAATTATTTCTTTAACTTTTTTAAAAGCTTGATTTGAGCTGCTTACGTTTGTATTATTTACAGTATCTGTTTTAATACTCGTTTGTGATTCAAGTGCTTCTCGTGGTGCAACACCCAGCTGAAATGCAGCATCAACAGTTTTGATATCAGCAATGAGATGACTCATTGTTTTCCCGTCTATAATGGAAGTAGGAATCTGTTGTTTTTTATTTGTACATGAAATACATAGCAGTATATAAAACAATAATAGGACAGTCTTATTAGAAACAATTGAAAATATGGAATGAACTTTAAGATTCATTATTGGTGCTATTTTCTTTTGCCGGTGTAAGGATCAATGCCTTTCTTTTTAGCATAATCCTCCAATCTTTTCTGGAATGAACTCTTTTTAACAGAAACCTTTTTCTTTTTGTTAGCAGCAATTTGCTTGTGCAGTTTGTCTTCATCAACAAAACGCTTAAACAACGCTTGTTGTCCAAATGTAATCATGTTGGCTAAGAAATAATAATAACTCAATGCAGCAGGATAGTTGTTAAAGAATCCCAAGAACATGATTGGCATAAGGTATGAAATAATTTTCATTTGCGCACCGGCTGCGGTGAGTTGGTTATTCAGCCTTGTGTAAATTATGGTAGAAGCGGTCATTAATAAAGTAAACAGACTGACGTGGTCTCCATAAAAAGGAAGTGAAAAGCCGCCCGGAAAGTCAAATATAGAATCATATCGTGAAAGGTCTGTTGCCCAAAGGAAGGACTCCTGTCGTAGTTCAAAAGATGATGGGAAGAAACTGAACATTGCAATCAGAATTGGGAATTGCAATAGCATTGGCAAGCATCCTCCTAATGGACTAACACCGGCTTTCTTGTAAAGGCTCATTGTGTCCATTTGGGTCTTTGCCATATCACCCTTGTTTTTTTCTTTAATCTCATCCAATTCCGGCTTGAGTAATTTCATCTTAGCTGTGGACAGATAAGATTTGTAAACAAGAGGTAGTAAAAGTAATTTGATAAAAATTGTGAGTAACAGTATGATTATACCAAAATTGCCAATGTATTTACTTAGGAAATCAAAGGTTGGTATAACAAGGAACTGATTTACCCAACGAAAGAGAGTCCAGCCCAAGGGGATGATATCTTCTAATTCAATATTCTCCTTCTTTAAAGTCTTATAGTGGTTGGGTCCATAGAAATACCTTAAATTAAAAACTTCATTTCTTCTGTTTTCAAACGGCAAATCAAGTTGTGCTTTGTATAATTTTACGTTATCAAGCTGGTCTCTTGCTGAATCCACCGTAATTTCTCCATCTTTAAGAAACCCTTCTTTTAGGATAACTGTTGTGTTAAAGAATTGCTGTTTAAAAGATACCCATTGAACAGGAGCTTTTAGGTTTTCAGTTTTGTATTTGGTCTCGCTGATGTAATCAGGTTTTTCATCTATATACCTATAATAAATGGTAGATTTTAACCTTTCAGTTTCTGCTTTTAATTCTTGTTTCGGAACTTCTATCTCTCTGTAATAAGTCAATAAGGAGTTGGGTTGAATAAATTGCTCCATGTTGACCATTGCAAACTCTTGGTTTAATCCATAACCTTCTTTATCTAGCTTGTATGTGGACTCTATATAAGAATCGTGGTCAAAATTGAGTCTGAAAATAATGCTGTTTTTTTCCTGCTTTACAACATCCCAAAACACTTTGTTTGTATAGAAAGCTTCATTCTTAGTATTGAAAACAAAATAATCTTGAGAATGGTCTTTGTTAAATAAAATAAGCGACTGGTCTTGTGATGTATCTGCTCTCAGAAATTCGGTTAAAAAAACTTTGTTTACACGCGCTCCTTTGTTCGAGAGTGTAACCTCCATATCAGCATTTTTTAATGTGATTTCTTTTTCAGTTCCAAAAAATTTGGTTGCAATTTCTCCGAATTTTGCTTGCAGCACTTGTGAATCAGGCAAACTCTCAGTAACAATGGTGTCTTTTGTAGCCATTAATGCTTTTGCCTCTTGTTCTTTCTGCAATTGTACGGCTGCTATTGAGTCGCTAATGTGCTTGCGTTCTGCTATCTGTTCTGCACTGGGTTGATTCAGATAGGAATAACCTATTAATATTCCTAAAATGAGTAATAAACCAATAATCGAATTTCTGTCCATCTGTCTTTTTTAGAGGGCGCAAAGGTAATGTAATAATCATGAAAATTCTGTCTCACATGCCTTATATGAATTTCAAGATTCAGTGTGTTGTGTTATACTTTTAATATACTGATAATCAATATATAAAGAAATGTTAAGATGGGAGTGTAAACTCTTTTAATGTTTTATGCAATCCATTCTTACAGTGTTATTTGATAGAATCTACCAAAAGTGTGATAAAGTCAATGTGTTTGTGAAAAGAGTCGTGTAAATGTACTTCAATATATGGATGAAAAAATGAATTCAGCAGTGACTTGTGGTAGTAAACTTATTTTATCTTTCTTAAAATCTGATTAGGTGGCAAATGTGTCATCATTTTTAAGATTACTTTTGTAGGCTATGGAAATGTTGGTTTATTTAATAATTGGTTTGGTATTAGGAGCACTTGTTGGATGGTTGCTTAGAAGCAAAAAACAGACAGCCAATGCAGATGAGATTGTCCAATTACAAAGTGTAAAAGCAGGATTAGAAAAATTGTTGCAAGAGAAAGAAAATCAACGATTGCTGTTGCAGACCCAAGTAGATAAAGATAAAGCTGAAATCTTGACCATGACAGGTCGTGTTGCGCAGTTGGAGGAAAGTCTCAAAAACGCAGAACAGCGATTGACCGAACATCAACAAGTATTTGAGCAAAATGAAAAGTTGTTAAAAGAGAGATTTGAAAACCTTGCCAACAAAATTCTTGAAGAAAAAACGCAGAAATTCACTGAAACCAATCGCACTAATCTTGATATTATTCTTAATCCACTTAAAGAACAGATTGCAAAGTTTGAAGAGAAAGTCGAGAAAACATATACAACAGAAGCAAAAGAGCGGCACTCACTGAAAGATGAAGTAAAGTCATTAGTGGAGTTGAATACCAAACTGAATACAGAAGCCCAAAACTTGACCAGAGCATTAAAGGGTGATAGAAAAAAGCAAGGTAATTGGGGAGAGTTAATGCTGGAAAACATTTTAGAAAGCAGTGGACTTAGAGAAGGAAAGGAATACGAAAAGCAGTATTCCACCCAAGATGATGAAGCACACCGAATTCAGCCCGACTTTATTGTGAAATTGCCTGAAAACAAACATCTAATAATAGATTCAAAGGTTTCATTGGTTGCATACGAAAGATTTGTAAATGCAGAAGATGTCAATTCGCAACAGAAATCCATTGATGAGCATATCATTTCAGTCAAAAACCATGTAAGAGCATTGTCTGACAAAAATTACTTTAGAGCTGATGGTCTTAATTCTCCCGATTTTGTGTTATTGTTTATGCCTATAGAATCTTCATTTGCTGCGGCTATTGAGGCGGATGCTGATTTGTTTAATTACGCATGGGAAAGGAAGATTGTTATTGTCAGCCCAAGTACCTTATTGGCTACTCTCAAGACAGTAGCAAGTTTGTGGAGATTAGAAAAACAAAATGTAAATGCAGCCAGAATCGCAACGGAAGCAGGAAGTTTATATGATAAGTTTAATGGTTTTGTTGAAGATTTGAAAAAGCTTGGCAACCAAATTGAGACTGTACAAAAGACTTATAATGCTTCTTATAATAAATTATCATCTGGATCGGGGAATCTTGTGTCCAAAGTTCAAAAACTTAAAAACTTAGGTGCTAAGGCTTCTAAGGCATTAGACCAAGGATTGCTTAATGAAGCACTTGAAAATGATGAAGAGTTGAGCGAGGAGTAGTACAAGTCCTCCTTCGATACGATTTTGTCAAAGCCAAAACTCACTCAGGGTGACGGGGGGTAAATGAAAAGGTGGTTAGTTTGTGCAAGGAGAAGGTACTCCACTGAACCTAAATAATATAAAATAATCTATTCCAACTCCTAACTTTGCCGCTCATTAAGTAACTATAGAATTAGCATTAATTTCAAACTTATGAGTAATATCAAGGACGCGAATCCAATTCTAGTTCAGTCAATACGAGGGCAAATTGTAGAAAGTTTTCATAGAGGAGTTGTTTGTGTTGTAAATAGAAATAAAGAGGTTGTTTATAGCCTTGGAGATATTGAACAAGTATGTTATCCGCGTTCATCAATGAAGTTTTTTCAACATATCCCTTTCTTTGCACGCGGAGGTGCAGAACATTTTGGGTTAACATTGGAGGAAGTCGCTGTGATTTGTAGTTCTCACAATGGCGAAAACAAACATATCGAGACTGTTCGAAATATATTATCAAAAGGGGGATTCACAGAAGATGATTTAGAGTGTGGACCTCAAATGCCCGAATTATTTAAAGATCAGGAATCGCTAATAAAAAGTGGAGTTAAACCGGGTAAAATTCATAATAATTGCTCGGGAAAACATACAGGATTTCTTCTTTTTTGTAAGCTCTTGGGCGTTGATCACAAGCATTATATTTCACCTGAGCACCCCATTCAAAAAATCATTGCTGAAACTTGCTCGAGGTTTTATGAAACTCCTTTGTTAACTACTGCTATAGGGATTGATGGATGTTCAGCACCAATCATTGCATATTCTGTCTATAAGCAGGCAGTTGCATATAAAAACTTGATTCATCCTGATGGTTTTTCAATCGAAGAACAAAAAGCTTGTGAGTTATTAGTCAAAGCAGTAACATCCTATCCTTATATGATTGCAGGTTCAAAACGCTATTGCACAGAATTGATGGAAGTTGCAGGCGATAAGGTTGTAGGCAAAACAGGAGCAGATGGAGTGTATTGTATGTCAATCTTTAGAGAGGGACTCGGTTGCTGTATCAAAGTGGATGATGGAAAAATGGGAATTCAATATGTTATTGCGCAAGCATTGCTATCAGATTCCGGGCTGATTTCACAAGAGCAAGCAGATAAGTTGAAAAGATTTGTTCAATATGAAACTAAAAACTTTGGAGGGTTTGTCGTTGGCGAGGTTAGAGCAAACCCTGAAGTGAGTTTTTCAATTAAAAAACCACAAAGCGTGTAAGAGATGTTTGTAAGCGGTTTTACAATCATAAGAAATGCAGTTAACGGAGGTTATCCTGTTTGTGAGGCTGTGTTGTCCATTCTGCCTTTGGTAGATGAAATGATTGTAGCCGTTGGTAAATCAGAAGATGATACGTTGGGATTGATTCGGTCAATCCAATCTGATAAGATTAAAATTGTAGAAACAGTGTGGGATGATTCATTGAGAGAGGGAGGACGAGTGTTGGCGGTTGAAACAAATAAAGCATTGAAACACATTTCTCCTTTTGCAGATTGGTGTTTTTATATTCAAGCAGATGAATGTGTGCACGAAGATGATTATGAAAATATCAGAAAAGGAATGAAACAATGGCTGAATAACCAATCTGTGCAAGGGTTGGTTTTTGATTATCTCCATTTTTATGGCTCTTATGATTTCATTGCAGATTCTCGAAAGTGGTATAGAAGAGAAGTTCGGATTATTAGAAACAACCCTCAAATAAAATCCTATATGGATGCGCAAGGTTTTAGAATTAATGGACAAAAGTTACCTTCAAAACGTATTCAAGCGCAGATATTCCACTATGGTTGGGTGAAACATCCTAAAGAGCAAATGGCTAAACAAATTCAAGCGCGGAGGCTCTGGCATGATGATAAGTTTATTACAGAAAAAGTAGCTGTTGCTGCTGAGTTTGATTATGGAAACATTGACTCTATTAAACGTTATACCGGAACACACCCACACGTTTACAAAGAAAGAATTATAAAGCAAAATTGGGTTTTTGATAGAGATCCTGCTGTGAAAGCACTTTCCTTTAAAAACAAATTGTTAATGAAGGTTGAGGCACTTACTGGATGGAGAGTGGGTGAATTTAGAAATTACACACTGGTTTAAAGTGTAATATTTGCAGACGTTTTGTCTATTTTTTCTTGTTAATAGTTCAAACTTAGCAGTGTTTAAAGTCATTCTGTCTGCAAAATAGGTTTGGTTTTTCTTTTGTTGGAACAGTCAAAAAATAACCAAATATGAACTTTGAAAAATTCACAATAAAAGCGCAACAAAGTGTTCAAGCTGCTCAACAAATGGCGTTTAACAAACGTAATACAGTCATTGAGCCTGTGCATCTTCTCACAGGACTTTTTCAAGAAGCAAAAGAAATCTTAGATTTTGTCTTTCAGAAATCAGGTGCAAACTCCAGCCGAATCGAGCAAACAGCAGATTCAATTCTAAATTCATTAGCAACCGGTAATGCAGATAGCAACTTGTATTTGTCTCCTGATGCGAATAAGGTTTTGATGGAAGCAGGCAGGATTTCAAATAAAATGGGAGATGAATATACTTCAACCGAGCACATATTGCTTGCATTGATTGAGGTTAAAAGCAATATTTCTGATATGTTAAAAGATGCAGGATTGACTAAAGCTATTGCAGAAAAGGCAATTGCGGAGTTACGTAAAGGATCAAAAGTAACATCTCAATCAGCAGAAGAACAATACAATGCACTGGGGAATTATGCCATTAACCTGAATTCGCAAGCCGCTAAAGGGAAGTTAGATCCTGTTATTGGAAGAGATGATGAAATCAGACGTGTATTACAGATTTTATCAAGAAGAACAAAAAACAACCCTATACTTATAGGAGAACCGGGTGTCGGCAAGACGGCTATTGCTGAAGGACTTGCACATAGAATTATCAAAGGCGATGTGCCCGAAAATCTAAAATCCAAAGTGATTTATTCGCTTGATATGGGTGCGCTTATAGCAGGTGCAAAGTATAAAGGTGAATTTGAAGAAAGATTAAAATCTGTTGTTAATGAGGTAATATCAGCAGCCGGAGAAATCGTCTTGTTCATTGATGAAATTCACACATTGGTTGGTGCAGGAAAAAGTGAGGGAGCAATGGATGCTGCTAATATCTTGAAACCCGCTTTGGCAAGAGGAGAGTTGAGAGCGATTGGGGCAACCACACTCAATGAATATCAAAAGTTTATCGAACAAGACAAAGCATTAGAAAGACGTTTTCAGAAAGTTTATGTCGATGAACCTACACCGGAAGACGCTGTCTCTATTCTTAGAGGTTTAAAGGAGCGTTATGAAGTTCACCACAAGGTGCGTATCAAAGATGAAGCAATTGTGAGCGCAGTTGAACTCTCACATCGCTATATTTCAGACCGTTATCTGCCGGATAAAGCAATTGATTTGCTTGATGAAGCAGCATCTAAAATCAGAATGGAAATAGACTCTGTCCCGGTTGAATTGGATGAACTGAATAGAAAGAAAATGCAGTTGGAAATAGAACGTGAAGCTCTTAAACGCGAAAATGATGTACAAAAACTTGAAGAGTTGAACAAGGAGTTAGCTGACATCACCGAAAAACAAAATGCGTTAACAGCAGAGTGGCAAAAAGAGAAGTTGGTTGTAGATTCTATTCAGTCATTAAAAAAGAAAATAGAAGACTTAAAATTAGAGGCAGAACAAGCTGAACGTAACGGAGATTATGGCAAGGTTGCGGAGATTCGTTATGGCCGCATGTTAGAAACTCAAAAAGAACTTGAGAAGCAACAAAGTACACTTGCAGAGATTCAACAAAATTCTTCAATGGTAAAAGAAGAGGTTACTTCTGAGGAAATCGCTGAGGTTGTTTCAAAATGGACAGGAATTCCTGTACAAAAAATGATGCAAAGCGAGCGAGAAAAACTGTTGCACTTGGAAGTCGAATTGCACAAGCGAGTGGTTGGACAAGACGAAGCTATTGAGTCAGTTGCAGATGCTGTACGTAGGAGTAGAGCCGGACTCCAAGATCCAAAAAGACCGATAGGCTCATTTATTTTTCTGGGAACCACAGGGGTGGGTAAAACTGAACTTGCAAAAGCACTTGCTGAATACTTGTTTGATACAGAGGATGCTATGGTGCGGATTGATATGAGCGAATACCAAGAGAAGCATACTGTAAGCAGATTGATTGGTGCTCCTCCCGGTTATGTCGGTTATGATGAGGGCGGGCAGTTGACAGAAGCAGTACGTAGAAAACCTTATTCTGTGATTTTACTTGATGAGATTGAAAAAGCGCATCCTGATGTGTTTAATATTTTGCTGCAAGTGTTGGATGACGGTCGTTTGACAGATAATAAAGGAAGAAGAGCAGATTTTAGAAATACCATTATTATCATGACTTCTAATATTGGTTCTCACATTATTCAAGAAAATTTTGAGGATTTGAATAGCGGTAATCATGATGAAGTGATCGCAAAAACAAAAGCGGAAGTTTTTGAGTTATTGAAAAAAACAATAAGACCGGAGTTCTATAACAGGATTGATGAAATAGTAATGTTTGAACCATTAAGCAGAAATCAAATAGAAGCCATTGTGAAAATTCAGTTGGATGTGCTGCAAAAACGTCTTGCAGACAACGGAATTGTGTTTGAAGCAACCGAAGAAGCTGTAGATTGGTTGAGCCAATTAGGTTACGACCCGCAATATGGCGCACGACCGCTCAAAAGAGTAATTCAGAAAAAGGTATTAAATGAATTGTCTAAGAAAATCTTGGGTGGTGATGTTGTCAAAGAGAAAAAAGTCATTTTAGATTCTTTTGATAATCAATTAATCTATAGAAATTAATTGATTATGGAGTATATTTGGCACTGTCGTTTGATAGTGCCAAATGTGTTTAGGGGGATAAGATTTATCTTTTGTTTAATTTCTTGGCACAAAACTTGAAAATCAAATGAGTATGATGGAGGTTAACATGAACAAGAAAAACAAAAATTCTATGCTCGTAGCAGGTTTATTACTTGCAGGTTCCTTTATGTGGTTTGGCAATGTAGCAATGATTACTTCAATCTTTCAAGAACCTAAATCAGAGGGTGTAACTGAGGATAATAGTAATTATGTTTACCGTAAACTTCCGAATACCGCTTTTCAAGAAGGTGAGAAGTTAAATTTCAGAGTTCACTATGGAATTATTAATGCTGCAAATATTCAAATGGAAGTTGTTGCAGATAATCAACTTTTTTCAAGACCGGAGGAATTAAAAGGGCGCAAAGCCTTTCATGTGGTAGTGCAGGGTAGTACAATTAAAGCATTTGACTGGGCTTTTAAAGTAAGAGATAGATTTGATTCTTGGATAGATGAGGATGCGCTTGCACCTTTGAAATACAGCAAGTCTGTACTTGAAAACAACTATACCGACCAAGATTTAGTGTATTACAGACATGTTAGCGGGAAATTAAATGGTAAAAAGGGGAATTTAGATATTCCAAGCTATACTCAGGATATTGCTTCCGCACTATATTATGCCCGAAATATTGAATTTAAAAATGCAAAAGTTGGAGAGTCTTTCCCAATTGACGTGTATCTTGACAATGAAATTTATAATCTGAATTTCAAATATTTGGGAGTTGAAACTATTAAGTCTGATATTGGTAAGGTAAAATGCTACAAACTAAAACCAAGACTCGTAGTCGATAGAGTCTTTAAAGGCGAAGATGATATGACTGTTTGGATTTCTGCTGATGAAAATAAAATTCCTATTAGGGTGCAGTCAGATATTCAAGTGGGTTCACTCAAAGTTGATTTAACTTCATATTCAGGTTTGAGAAATAACTTTGATGCCAAACTCAAAAAGTAAAGTCGGTTATATGTTCCCGTTTATCCTGTTGAGCTTAAATTTATAGTGGACTTTCTTTTAATGTAAGACCTGTAATTGCATACATTTGCTCAATAAACAGCTTCTTATGAGAATACTCGAAGATTTAGATTTAAAATCAGTGTTGGTGATGGACATTGAAACGGTTTCGGGACAGAAGTCTTACGAAGATTTATCAGATAAATGGAAATTACTTTGGAATAAAAAGGCTTCCAACATTAAATCTAACGAAGAAGATACTCCTGAGTCACTGTATTCCAGAGCAGCTATTTACAGTGAGTTTGGAAAAGTAATTTCCATTTGTTGCGGTATGTTTACTTTGAAAGAAGGAGAGTGGTTTTTTAAAGTAAAAGATTTTTCAGGACATGATGAATCTGTGTTGCTGCAAGATTTTGCTGATATGTTAAATAAACATTTTTCTAATGGTATGTACCGTTTCTGTACACACAATGGACGTGAGTTTGATATTCCATATTTGTGCAGAAGGATGCTAGTGAATAGAATTAAATTGCCTTCAATGCTAGATATGAGCGGATTAAAACCGTGGGAGGTGCAGCATATTGACACAATGGATCTTTGGAAGTTTGGAGATTATAAGGCGTACACGTCTTTAAATCTCTTAGCAGCTTTGTTGGATATTCCTTCGCCTAAAGATGATATTGATGGCAGCATGGTTGGCAGTGTATATTGGGAGGAAAATGATTTAGAGCGAATTGTTGCCTACTGTAAAAAAGACATTGTTACAACAGCAAGGGTTTTGATGAAACTCAAAATGATGAAGCCTGTCTCCGATGAGAATGTCATACTGTAATTCCAATCTAATTGATTTCATTATTAATTCATTATCATTGGGGGATGTTGCGTTGTTTGCTGTATTGTGTTTTAGAAATTGAGGAAGTAAGTGAGTGCCAAAACCATTTATATAGTTAGACACGGACAAACGGATTTTAATAAACGGAACATTGTTCAAGGCAGTGGAATCGACTCCGACTTGAACACTATGGGATTGTTACAAGCCGAGAGTTTTTTCGATTATTATAAGGATGAAGGTTTTGACATTGTTTATACATCAGGTCTAAAACGAGCCATTCAAAGTGTTGCTCCTTTTATTGCAAATGGACTGCAACACAAAATTCATCTTGGACTAAATGAGATAAATTGGGGTATTTTGGAAGGGCAGGAGAGTACGCCATTCCAACGTAAAATGTTTGATGAAATAATGAAACAATGGCGTTTAGGAAACCTCAATACAGCAGTAGAAAATGGCGAAACACCAATACAGTTATTAGCCAGGCAACAGCAAAGTTTAGATGACATTTTGCAGTCGGAATCGCAAAGAATCCTCATTTCTTCCCATGGAAGGGCATTGAGGAGTTTTATGTGTCTATTAACCGGAGAGCCGCAGCAAAACATGCATTTGTTTCCGCATACCAACCTTGGCTTATACGTCTTAGAGCAAGTAGAGGAAAGGCGTTTTGAAATTGTATTGAAAAACAATACAGACCATTTAGCTGAAGCATTGATTACAAGCTATTATTAATAATCTTGTTTCGGTCGCTTTTTATTTATCAAACCCATACATTTATTTTAGTTTTGCAGTGATTTTAAAATGAATCCGATACTGCAACCGATTTCACTGACTGAATTTGAATATAACCTACCGGATGAGCGAATTGCCAAATTCCCTTTGAGTGAAAGAGATGAATCCAAATTGTTGTTTTATCAACGAGGTGCCATTGCACATCATACCTTTTCTACACTTCCTTTCTTACTTCCATCAAGTTCCTCTTTGTTGTTTAACAAATCCAGAGTTGTGCCGGCACGTATAGAGTTTTTTAAAGAAACAGGTACCCGTATAGAAGTGTTTTTATTAGAGCCTTATGAAATGGAATACAGTACCGCCTTTGCGGGCAAGGGTATAGTAAGATTCAGAGCATTGATCGGTAATAAAAAACGTTGGAAAGATGAGCAAACCTTACATATTGGAATGAATCAGTTTGATTTATATGCGGAGTGGGTAAATAGAGAAGATAATATTGTAAGTCTTAGATGGACGAGTGATGTTACTTTTTCTGAATTATTGGAAACAATAGGTAAACTACCGCTACCTCCATATTTGCACCGTGATGCAGAGACTTCAGATTATCAAACTTACCAAACCGTTTTTGCTGAGGAAGAAGGAGCTGTTGCTGCACCTACAGCGGGATTGCATTTTACCGATAAAATATTGAAATCGTTAGCTGTTAATGGAGTAATAACACATAAAATGACGTTGCATGTTTCTGCGGGAACATTTTTACCTGTTACAGTCAGCAATGTGCTTGAGCATCCTATGCACAACGAAGTATTTTATTTTGATAAAGAAGATGTGCAGTATTTATTTGGAGCGGAGTGTTTGATTCCTGTTGGTACAACTTCATTAAGAATGGTTGAAAGTTTATACTGGATGGGAGTTGCATTATTAAAAGACGGGATAGATACTTTTAGTCTGGATAAATTTTATCCTTATCAGTTCTTCGATAAAAATATTCATTCCCGGGATGTCAAAGCAGCATTACTTTCTTATATAGAAAAGCACCCTCATCAAAGAATTCGCGCTTCTACACGTTTAATGATTGTTCCCGGGTATAAACCACAACTTTGCAAGGGATTAATAACAAACTTTCATCAACCTTCATCAACGCTCATCATGCTTGTGGCTTCGTTGATTGGAAAAGATTGGAAAAAAGTTTATACCGAAGCGATGTCCAACCAATACCGTTTCTTGAGTTATGGTGACAGCAGTTTGTTAATTTGGTAAACATACTTTTCCTGTCAGATAAATGAACCCCATTCATTAAACACCTTTAGAACATATATTTGCGGCAATGAAACTTACATGTTGGGGTGCTGCGGGGACTGTTACAGGTAGTATGCATCTTCTAGAAACAGATTCAGGAAGGAGGATTTTGGTTGATTGCGGACTGTATTATGAAAAGAAAAATAAAGATATTACAGAGCATAACAGACGCTTTCCATTTAGCCCAAAAAGTATAGATGCGGTTATACTCACCCATGCTCATATTGATCATAGTGGAAACCTACCCAACCTAGTGAATCAAGGATTTGAAGGGAATATATATTGTACTGCACCAACTAAGGAATTGAGCTTGTATTTACTTGAAGATTCTGTCAATATTCAGATGGCTGCGCTTGATAAAACTTTTGTCAAAAAGAAATCTAAAAAGCATAAGAAAAAAAATATTGAGGAAGGGCTGCTTTATAATTATAAACATATCAAACAAATGCTGGGGCAAGTTGTTACCATAGACTATCAGGTTAGCAAGCGGGTTTTAGATGATATTGAAATTACGTTTTACAATGCAGGTCATATTTTAGGTGCAGCATCAGTAATGGTCAAAGTAATTGAGGGGAATGAAGAAAAGACGATTGGATTTACAGGCGATTTGGGCAACTATAACTCAAAACTAATGATAGATCCCACTCCTTTGCCTCAACCTGATTTTCTGGTTACAGAGGCTACTTATGGAGGGCGCTTGCATGCAGACGGGAAAAATGCGATGGATTTGTTGCTGGATGAAGTTGTTGAGACTTGTGTCAATAAACGTGGAAAGTTGATTATTCCTGCTTTTAGTGTAGGCAGGACACAAGCAATTATCTTTACATTACATCAACTCTATGTAGCAGGCAGGTTGCCCAATATTAAAATTTTTACTGATAGCCCATTGGCAATCAAAACTACCAGAATGTATGAAACCTATATTGATTTGTTGAATAATGAAGCTAAGGATTTTCACAAGAATTATGGCGACATCTTTGCATTTGACTTGCTTTATACATTGCTATCGCCTGAACACAGTGAATCTATCAGCCTTGACCCTGAACCATGTGTAATTATTTCGGCAGCGGGTATGGTAGAGGGGGGAAGAATTCAACAACATGTCAGAACAAATATCTCAAATCCACATTCCTCTATCTTGATTGCAGGATACTGTGCTGAGGGAACATTTGGTCATTTGCTTCTGCAAGGGTTAAGCCACGTTGTTATTAATCAAAAAGAACGACCGGTATTAGCAACGATTAAGCAAACAGATGGCTTTTCTGCACATCCAGACCACAAAGGATTGTTAGATTTTATTCATAAAACTCAAGGTTCGAATACGCGTAAAGTTGTTATTGTTCATTCCGACCCTGCTTCAGCCAAAGCACTCAAGGAAGCTATTTCTCCCTCGCATCATCCTGAGATGGCTGAACGAGGTAAAGTCTTTGAATTGAACTAAAAAGAATACATAGAACAGTGGTGATAAAAACTCAGGGAGTTATTAGACGGACTGACGTTAGTAAGCAAAAGACTAGTAAACTGTGATGCAAAAAGTGCAGAAAACAATGACGAAAACATATAAATCAAAAATAGGACTTGAGTTAGTCATCTCACTTCTCATAATATTTGGAACAGTATTTTTCTTAGTTGTCTTAGAAAACAGAGTTGGCTTGGGGCTATAATTCTTTTACCTATCGTTGCATTTGTTGTCCATATTTTTATGACAACATATTATACAATAAACGGAAACAGATTAATAGTCAAGTGTGGCTTTTTATTCAACAAGACCATAGATATATACAATAAAAAGAATTGTAGAAACTCGTAATCCTCTATGTGCTACGGCAACTTCAATTGACAGACTTGAAATTTCATTTGGAAAATAAGACTCTATTATGATCTCGCCAAAGTTGAAAAGTGAGTTTATCAACGACATAACATAGCTAAACCCAAATGTAGAGGTTAAGTTACGAAAAAAAGCAACTGAAAACGTTTCAAAATAACCCTTGTCAAAGCTTCACTCATAATTTGCTAGGTACTATGGATTGTCTTGCAGTTTCAGGATGAAACAGAAATAAAAAAAGCTGTCTGTAAAGACAGCTTTTTATTGTTCAGTCGGGATGACTGGATTCGAACCAGCGACCCCTCACACCCCATGCGAGTGCTCTACCGGGCTGAGCCACATCCCGAACTTTTTGGGTTTGCAAATATAGAGATTATACCAAATCTGTCAAGGACAATTCAAGTGCTTTTGCAAATATTCCTGTGCGTTTAGGGTTAAACTGGTGCAAACGCATGATGCTTTGTCGGATAATCTCGGAACAATCTTTAATTGTTTCTATATCCACTAATTGCCCTTCCTTTTTTAATAAGTATGCACTGAGTCTATCTTTGCCTGATGCAGCAATGATTGGATGTATTAAAGAAGTTTTACTGTCTAAATATGTTGCGATTTCACCCATATAGGGTTTAGTGTCTGCAAATGGATGTTCAGATGCAAGAGCCATCACCTCAATCCCTGACTTTACAAGTAGTTCTGCTTGTTCTTGTGAAATAGTAAGGGTGGGAGAGTGTGCAACGAAAATCTCAGCAGGAATATCCCAAAACTGTTGATGACCTTGGGTTAAATCAAGCCGTGGGAGTGCATTCAATTCTTTCTTTTCATTGTGTACAAAGAGGTTGATGATGTCTTCAATTCCTAAACCTTTTTCACTTATTATTCCTCCTTTTTCGTCAATAATGCCGGCAATCAATGCTCCATATTTGCAAAGGAAGAAAGCGGTAGTTGCACTCACGGAGTTCCAGCCCTGTATTAATACAAATTTGTTATGAATAAATCCGCCATAAATCATGTAATAGTGCCTTATTGATTCTGCAATACCCCAACCAATTAATATTTCATCTACTGTCAGTTGCTGCAATGGAGTGGGGAAAAATCTTTCATCCTTAAGCGGAATCGAATGTCTTTGTTGGAGTCTGCTGATTGCAGCTAATTTTTCTTCCTCCGAATAAGGTTGAAACCCTTGCATAACGCGAATGGTGCTTCTGAATTTATTGTCAGGGCTATAAGAAAGGTAACCGGCTACTATTCCTTCCCAAGGATGCAGTAATCCCATTTTGTTTGACTGTGCTTCAATCTCATCAGATGAAATGTTTTCACCGGCATCTAACCCACAATAACTTTTGACAATGGGTGCAAGCACTTTAAAGAATCGGTCAAATATGGATTGATATCGTGTATCATTTCGGTCAAAGTCTAACCCAATAGCTGCACCTCCCACAGGAGGTCCACTGATGGTGTTTCGCACTTCTATATATTTAGCGATTTCGATGAGCTCAGATTGTGTAATTCCTTTTCTAATAATCACCTTGGCTTTAGCAGCGCCATTTTTAATTGTATGAATTACTATGTATCCTACTGCCTCAGATAAAGGGTCTTTCCATTCTAAAACAACTTCGGGTTGTTTGGTTATAAATTTGTTTAATCGTCTTTCAAGAACACTCATAAAACCCCTGCCGTGCCTTTGTATTTTGTTTTGATGGTCATCAAAGTGCCTTTGGGTAAAGGTGCACGTAATACCATTTTGATTACCAGATAAATTTCGTCTTTCTTTAAATATTCTTTAAGATTATTACCGCTTGGGGTAAGAGAAATTGTGCTTAATTGTTGCTGAGGAACATCGTGCATATAGGCACCCAAAGTCTCCTTTAGTCCATCTGCTTTTAAATAGACATCAATTTTTTTTAATATATCAAAGGTAGTTGAATCATTCATTACGATTGTCATATCCATTTTATCAAGAAACACATCTTCTATTAATTCTTTAGCAGAGTTTTTGGGAATCAAATAAGCATCAATTCCAGTTGGAAATCTATAGGTTTCAAGAGCAATTTGAGAGTCAATATCTGTAATTTCTATAGTTGCATAAGGAGTGTTGAAACTCATATTAATGGGAATGGTAAAGAGTTTCTTATCTCTTTTTTTACAACCGTTCTGAGCCAGTAATGCAGGTATGAGAAACAGTATGAGTAAGATTTTTTTCATAGAAGTTGAATTGTTCAACAAAGATAGTGAAACTATTCACCAATCAATCGCGAAAAATCTCCATGCAATCCACCTCCTATACTGTCAGCAGTTGCTCCAGTACCTGATTTTAATATATTGACTTGATTTTGAACTCTGAGTAATCCCAAAAATGCAAAAACAAGAGCTTCTTTATAATGAATCAAATTTGCATCCGGCAATATTATTTCTGCCTCTGTGTGAGTACGAATGTGTTCAACCAATACCTTGTTAAGAGCTCCGCCTCCTGTTATCAAGACTCTTTTTCCATTTCCGTTATTATTTGCGAGTAAATTGATGGCTGATGCAATTTGTACTGCAATATGATCAACCATTGTTTTCATTTTGCTTTCTGAACTTAAATCTGCAAAATCGCGAATAATACCCCAGAATTCTTGGTTAATCCAATCCCTGTTTAAGCTTTTGGGATAATGCTGTTTGTAATATTCAATAGCATTGAGCGAACCCAATAGTTCGTAATTAATATTCCCTTTTTCTGCAATGGCACCATCTTCATCAAATGATTTTCCTTTGTCTCGAGCAATTCTATTCAAAGGAATATTGCAAGGACATATATCAAAAGACGCTCTATTGCCTGTAGTATCATTGCCGGAAATATTGGCAAATCCACCTAAGTTAAGACAGAAGTCATATTCACCAAACAATAATTGGTCGCCAATGGTAACTAAAGGAGCGCCTTCGCCTCCTTTGGCTAAATCTGCTCTTCTGAAATCGTTAACAACTGGAAGTCCGCAAATGGCGGATAGACTGGCTCCATCGCCTATTTGTGCAGTAATTTTAATTTCCGGAAGATGAAAAGCAGTATGTCCATGTGATGCAACGAAATCAACATCGGATAAGCTGTAATTATGTATAAACTGTTTTACTAATTCACCAAGGTAATGACCGTAAAATACATCTGTTTTTACATAGGTAAGTGCATTTTGTCTTCTCAGTTGTGACAGTCTGATACGCCATTTTTCTTCATAAGGAATAGTTTCTGCGTGCTTTATTTCAAAGTGCCATTTGTTGTTGTTATTCGAAAATTCACAATAAGCGATATCTGTACCATCCATTGAGCTTCCGCTCATCAAACCGATAATTTTAAATATTTTCATCTCTTTACAATTTATTAATACTATTCTTTTACTAAAAACTAATTTTCATTTGTCATCAAAAGCGCCATAGCGTCCAATGTTTTACCTTGATGAAGCAATTCTATAGCAGTAGCTTCAATATCCTTGCAGTGTTTGTATGTCTCAGCAGCTAACTTGATATCTTCAACAGAGGGCATAAACTCTAAGTTGCCTAATTGACCAAGGTGATTTCCTGTAAGCCTATTGCTGTTCCTAATTTTTGCAGGCAAAGCGTCAATCCCTATACCGCAGGTAACAATATGACGTTCAAGTTCAAAAATTGCTTCCCCATGTGCTCTGCAATACCAATTACCACCCATTCTGGCAATTAAATCTATTTTGCTTTGGTCAATCATTTTATTGGCATCCAAAACATCTTCGTGAATGTGAATCAATTTTACTTCACAAATAATCAGATTGCCTGCTGCGCCACCGGTACCCAGTTCTTTTACTTCCAAGACTTCACATTCCATTTGAACAGGGCTTTCTTTGACTCTATAGGGTTTAATAAGTTCAGAAGGAATGGGGGTAAATCCGGCTTTTGCAAATTCATCTGTGCCTTTAGGATAAGGACATCCAGCCAGCGTAATTTGATGTAGCATGTCGTATGTTACAACATTAATGACCACTTCAGGAACTTCTTTTACATTGTCGTGTGTATGTTTAGTTTCAGCAGTTCTGCCACTGCGTGCAGGAGAAAAAACTGCTATGGGTGGATTTGCACTAAAAACATTAAAGAAACTGAACGGTGCTAAATTTCTATTCCCATCTTTGTCTATTGTACTAGCAAAGCATATTGGACGAGGACCGACAGCTCCCAGTAAATATTTGTGAACTAAAGGAATTGGTTGTTCTTTGGTATTGATAGTAAACATAGAGTGTGCAAAGATATTTATAGAATCAAGATTTCTATAACAAAAGGTTAAATGAGAAAAGAATTCGGTTATAGCGTAATCGCTATTGATTGTAACTTTCTTGGCTACTCTTTTTCTTTGCGTCTTTTCTTTGTTTTTTACCCCAAGGCATCGGGACGTATTTTTCGGGGTATTTGTTGATGTCAATTAACAACTTGTTTAAGTCTGCTAAGGTCGCAGTTAGTTTGTCATACAATTGAGTATCATTCACTAATTTACCTGCTGAACCCTCTCCGTTGTCAATCTTTTTGGTGATGGATTCTACGTTTGCCAAGGTCGCATCTAATCTAGCCAGAATATCAGATTTAGCAAGTGTAGAGGTGAATTCACCCAAATTCTGTAAAGTTTGAGCAAGTTCATTGCGTTTTGCAGCTAACTCAGCAGTCAATAACTTAATGTTGTCAAGAGTCTTGGTGATATTTTCATGATTGGCAGTAATCATGTTCGAACTTTTATTAGCTAAATTTTCAATTGCGGTCATCACATCTGTTGTTTTAGTAATGGCTGCCTGTAATTGACCTGTTTTGACTACCACAGAATCTAAGTAGTCAACTATTCTTTCAATCTTTTTTGCTATAGGATCCACTGATTGAGTAAACTCATCCAACAGTGACACTTCAGTACTGGATAGAAGGGTATCACCGGATTCTAAGTAAGTGTTGTAATGATCATTTAAAATCAGTTTAATTGATTTTCCGCCTAACAAACCATCTGAAACGATTTCAGCGGTTGAATTAATGGGAATGTCAAGAGGCTCAACAATTTTGAGGATTGTAACAATCTTATTTTTTTTAGTATCGCGAGTCAAGGAGTTGATATATCCCACTTTATATCCATTGAGAAGTACGCTCTGCCCTTTTCTTAATCCGGGTGTTTGGTCATATACTGCAACGTAATAAGTTTTAGGTTTGAAAAAATCCCCCTCATTAGCCATATAGTTATATCCCAATATCAGGAAGGTGATTGCAACTGCGGTCAGTGCTCCAATTTTACTTTCGTTTGATACTTTCAATTTTCTGTTTTTTTGCTTTTTGAAAAGGCTTGCAAAAGTAGTGGTTTAAATTTTTTATTTGCTACTTTTAGCTTGGTTGTTTGCGTAATATTTTTTGAATGCTTGAAAGATAGCAAGTGCGATTTTTTCTTGTCCATGTTCAGAAGTCATTGAAGCTCTATCTTTTGGATTAGTTAAAAAACCAATCTCAACCAATACGCTGGGCATAGATGTTTTCCATAGAACAAGAAAACCGGCTTGTTTAACCCCTCTGCTTTTGAGAGAAGTGTGGTTTTGAAATTCATTTTCAACATCCTCTGCAATTTCAAGACTTTTGGTAATAAATGCATTTTGATAAAGTGAGAAAATGATATGTCCGACAGGAGAGTTGGGGTCAAATCCTCCATAGCTCTCATTGTGTTGGTAGTCAGCTTCTAAAAGTATAGAGGCGTTTTCGCGTTTTGCAACAGCAAGCCATCCTTCGTTCTTGTGGGTTCCCATTACAAAAGTCTCTGTGCCTTCTGCTGCACTATTGTCATTGGCATTGCTGTGAATGGAAATAAATAAATCACCATTTGCTTTGTTAGCAATTTTAGATCGTTCAGATAGTTCAATAAAAACATCTTTCTCGCGAGTGAAGACTATGTTTACATTATTCAAACTGTCGCTAATCAATTTACCTAATTTCTTGCCGACAGCAAGCACTACATCTTTCTCATTGAATCCTGCACTCTGTCCTCCCGGGTCTTTTCCTCCGTGTCCGGGGTCAATGATTACGGTGAATTTTTTATCTTGTTTGTTGTAGCTAACGTCAAGAAATGCAGCATGTATAACTGCACTTGCCAACAAAATCCAACTCAGTGTTTTTTTCATTATTACTTCCTTGATTGGTGGTTTAAGCCTGAATTTTTGTCTTAGCTTTGCGCCTTCAATTTTGAAACGCAATTTTAGTGCCTCAGTTTTGAACCACCTAAACTTTAAGCCATTTTCTATACATCTGTACCTGTGGATAACAGCAGTGTTTATGTTATCCGGTTTTGGGTCTTTTAGCCAAAATGTCTCAACATGGAATAGAAATTTAAAGGATTCTACTGTGATTGGGGTGCAACAAAATTCGTCTATCATTATAGACAGCACCCGTAAACAAGGTGAGATGAGAGTCTCTAAAGATGCCCTTGAAACAAAAGTGGCTTATCAAGCCAAAGATTCAGTAATATTGGATTTGAGGAATAAACGGGTTTATTTATATGGCGAAGCGAAAGTTAATTATGGCGAAATGGCACTTGCTGCGGCTTATATTGAAATAAATTTTGAAATTAAAGAACTCAAAGCAAGGGGTAGGTTGGATAGTCAGGGTAATTATGTTGACCTGCCTGCTTTTAAAGATGATGAAAGAGAAGTAGGGGCAGACACAATGCATTATAATTTTGCAACAAAGCGTGGGAGAATGCAGGGTGTACGTATGCAGGAAGGCGAAGGATACGTTTTGTGTAACCGTGTGTTTAGAGATAGTTCAGGTGTGATTTTTACTGATTTAGGTAAATATACAACTTGCGACTTAGACCATCCGCATTTCTATCTGAATGCAAGAAAACTCAAGATAATTCCTAATAATAAGATTGTTTTTGGTCCGGCTAATTTAGTTGTAGAGGATGTCCCTTTGCCCACATACCTGCCATTTGGACTTTTTCCTACCAAAAAAGGACAGACTTCCGGAATATTGATTCCTCAATACGGTTTGAGCCAGTCGCGTGGTTATTATCTTTCAAACGGAGGTTATTATTTTCATTTAAGTGATTATTTAGACCAGGCACTAACAGGAGATTTTTATTTTAGAGGAAGCTGGGGGGTACATTCTCACACTCGTTATGCAAAACGCTATAAATACAATGGTTCATTGAACTTAGGCTATGCTTATAATATCTTTGGTGAAAAAGGATTGCAAGATTATAGGGTTTCTCCTGATTATAAAATAAGATGGGTACATAATCAAGATGCAAAAGCCAAACCTGGAACAGGTTTTAGCGCAGATGTCGATATTGTGAGCAATCAATATAATTTAAACAACTCTTTTGATGCCAATCAAATTGTAGCCAGTCAATATCGGTCTTCTGTTTCTTATTCTAAAATGATGAAGTCCGGTAAGTACAATTTAAGAATAGGGCTTAATCACAGTCAGAACACTCAGACAAGAGATTTTAATATTGATTTGCCAAACATTAACTTTGATGTTGCACGTCTGACACCTTTTAAACGTAAAAATGCAATTGGAAAACCACGCTGGTACGAAACCATTGGACTTAGTTATAATACAAATTTTGCTAACCGATTAAACACATACGATTCCTTGCTCACAAGCTCTACTGTCTTAAATGATTTCCGCAATGGAATCAGCCACTCTATTCCTATCAGTACTTCTGTGAAATTTTTGAAAAATTATTTTACATTAAACCCTTCATTTAATTATGAGGAATATTGGTATTTTAAGACTATCAGAAAAGACTATAATTCAACTACCAATAAGGTGGAAATGCGTGATGTAGATGGATTTGCAAGAGCTTCAAGTTTTTCGGCTAATGCAAGTATTAATACACGTGTATTTGGTACTTTTAAGTTTAAAAGAAATCCTAAAATTGAGGCAATTCGACATGTCATAACCCCTTCGTTGAATTTTAATTACAGCCCTGATTTCTCTAATGCTAGGTTTAATTATTACCGCGATGTGCAAGTTGATTCATTGGGACATATGAACAGATATTCCATTTTTGAAAATGGTGTAAAAGGAGGACCGGGACAGGGCAGGAGAGGTATGATAGGATTATCTATTATAAACAATCTTGAAATGAAGAGGATTATCAAAACGGATACTTCTTCTGATTTCAGCTATGTCAAACTCATTGAATCATTTGACATCAATGGAAATTATAATTTTTTAGCGGACAGCTTTAGGTTTAGCAATTTGCGTTTTAATGCCAGAACCACATTGTTTAAAAAACTTTCTATTCAACTCAATGGAGATTTGGATTTGTATGCAAGAGAAAACAACCGTAGGATAGATAAATTACAAATATTAAAAAACGGGAATCCGGGACATTGGAATAATGCAAGCCTTGTTGCCTCATTTTCACTCAATCCGGAGGCATTTAAAAATGGACAACCTGTATATACTCCTCCCAATGGAGCCATGTTGACAGATCAAGAATGGCGCAATATTGCAATGTATCCCTATAATTATGTGGATTTTAACGTACCTTGGAATCTGAATGTCAATTATTCGTTGAGGTATCAAGAGAATTATGGCAATACAAAAAACATCTCAAATATTTTTAACTTTTCCGGAGATGTAAGTCTGACTGAAAATTGGAAGATATCAGTAACTTCCGGATATGATGTAACTCGTAAAGAAATTGCTTATACTTCAATTGATTTTATTCGCGACTTACATTGTTGGCAGTTTAATTTTAATTGGATACCACTGGGAGAGAGAAAAAGCTTTTTCTTTACTTTACGTGCAAAATCAAGTCTGTTGCAAGATTTAAAACTGAACAAGCGCGGTTTCTGGTTTGATAAATAGGGTTTGTTTTGATTAACCTTATATTGTAAATCTTGCGCATGTAATTTTTGACCAACATTTTTATCAGGGTATATAAAAAAAACAGAAGAAAGCATTTGCTTTCTTCTGTTTTGGAATGGTTCCTTTGTAATTCGATTTTATCTTGCACATAAAGACAATACTAAACCGTTTACTTCACTTCTTCAAAGTCCACATCTTGTACATTGTCTGCACCACCTTTGTTGTCGGTGTTGGCTTGTGGATTTTCAGTGTTAGGGCTTGCATTGTTCTGTTGAGCATTGTACATGTCTTGTGAAGCGGCTTCCCAAGCTTTGTTCAGCGCCTCTGATGCAGAGTCAAGAGCTGTTAGATTCTTTTCCGAATGTGCTTTTTTCAATTCAGCAAGTGCAGATTCAATAGTACCTTTCTTTTCGGCCGGAATCTTGTCTCCATACTCTTTAAGATTCTTTTCAGAAGTAAAGATAAGCGTGTCTGCAACATTGAGTTTATCAATTTCTTCTTTCGCTTTTTTGTCTGCTTCTGCATTTGCTTCAGCTTCTTTTTTCATACGCTCGATTTCCTCTTTGCTCAAACCTGATGACCCTTCAATGCGAATGTGTTGTTCTTTGTTGGTTCCTTTGTCGCGTGCGTGAACGTTTAGAATTCCGTTTGCATCAATATCAAATGTAACTTCGATTTGAGGCACACCTCTTGGAGATGGTGGTATTCCATCTAAAGTAAATCTGCCAATGCTCTTGTTATCACGTGCCATAGAGCGTTCACCTTGCAATACATGGATTTCTACTTGTGGCTGATTATCTGCTGCGGTAGAGAATACTTCACTTTTCTTAGTTGGAATAGTAGTGTTGGCATCAATTAATTTGGTGAAAATGCCTCCCATTGTTTCAATTCCAAGTGAAAGAGGGGTTACGTCAAGAAGCAATACATCTTTCACATCACCGGCTAGCACTCCACCTTGAATTGCAGCACCGATAGCTACCACCTCATCAGGATTCACACCTTTTGATGGTGCTTTGCCAAAGAATTTCTCTACTGCTTGTTGAATTGCAGGGATACGAGTAGAACCTCCTACCAAAATCACTTCGTCAATATCAGCGGTTGTGTAACCTGCATTTTTGAGTGCTGATTTACAAGGTTCGATTGTTCTTTGAATCAAATCATCCACTAATTGCTCAAATTTAGCTCTTGTTAGATTTGTTACAAGGTGTTTTGCAACTCCGTCAATGGCGGTGATATATGGAAGATTTATCTCAGTAGCAGCAGAGGATGATAACTCAATCTTGGCTTTCTCAGCGGCTTCTTTAAGACGTTGCATAGCTGTTGGGTCTTTAGAGATGTCAATGCCAGGATTGTCTTTTTTAAATTCTTCAACTAACCAATCAATAATTCTGTGGTCAAAATCATCTCCTCCTAAGTGGGTATCTCCGTCAGTTGACTTTACTTCAAACACTCCATCGCCAAGCTCAAGAATAGACACGTCATGTGTACCTCCTCCGCAGTCAAACACTGCAATCTTCATGTCTTTATGTCTTTTATCTAATCCGTAAGAAAGAGCGGCAGCAGTAGGCTCGTTAATAATCCTGCGAACTTTTAATCCTGCAATTTCTCCTGCTTCTTTCGTAGCTTGTCTTTGAGCATCGTTAAAATATGCAGGTACGGTGATAACAGCTTCTGAAACAGTAGTTCCAAGGTAATCCTCTGCGGTCTTCTTCATTTTTTGAAGAATGATTGCTGAAATTTCTTGAGCAGAATATTTTCTGTCTCCAATTTCAATACGAGGAGTGTTGTTTTCACCTTTTACAACTTTGTAAGGCACCCTTGCAATCTCTTTACCTACTTGATCATAGGTATTACCCATAAATCTTTTAATGGAAAAAATGGTGTTTTGTGGGTTTGTGATAGCCTGACGTTTGGCAGGGTCACCCACTTTTCTCTCACCGTCTTTCAAAAATCCAATCACAGAAGGTGTGGTTCTTTTACCTTCTGAATTGGGGATTACAACGGGCTCGTTTCCTTCCATAACAGAAACACAAGAGTTTGTAGTTCCTAAGTCAATTCCAATTATTTTGCTCATTTGCTATTTGATTTTTCATCTGTTTCTCAACCATTATGCCATCAAGTCAGAATAGACTTTTTGGCTGTCAGAAATGATGCTTACTTGTCAGAATGGCACATTTGGCAGAAAATTAAGACTTATTAAGCGAATTATCGTGTCAGAACCGCATATACAAACCGAATCATGTTGGTAATAGGATTTCTGGTAAAGACTTTTTTGGTAATCGTGTCTTCTATTGATTGGGTAAGGGCAGGAGAGTGTAATAAAATATTGTGGTGATTTCTGAGCGGATGTGATTCAAGCAGAAACTTTTGGTCAGAAGCTTTGGTATGTGTAGAGTTGTCTCCAAAGCCAATGTTGACAACCAAATTGTCTGATGGAGAGACCGATTTAAGTCCTTGTACCCAATTCAAATATTGGTTTTGGAAATCCCAAGTGTCAATTTTGTTTTTATGTGTAAGCAGCAGGTTTCTGTACCAGAGTAGTTTGTTGTTGAGATTGCCCGGTACTAAATCGAAACGAAATTTGTAATCTTTCAAAGGAGTGGTGGTGTAATTGTCCCATACTCTTTTCCAAGTTGCCCAGCCCCAAATATGAGAATAACTGATTAGAATATGATTTTGTTGAATTTGCTTGTCAAACTCAACCAATGTGAAACCTGACACATGTCCTACCGTCACATCCTTTTCATAGAGTTTTAGCATATTGGAGCAAAATACAAAGAAATCATCATTGGGCAGGCAATCATCTTCTAAAATTATACCTTGTTCCGTGTGCTCAAAAAACCAAGTAATGGCAGAAGACACAGCGAGTTTGCATCCTAAATTCTGAGTGCGATAAAGGGTGTGCAGTTCACATTCCCAGTCTATATTGAATATAGCTTTGACTTGTTCAACCGTTTTGGCTTCTTGTGTATTTCTGGGACCGTCAACAGCGACAAAGAGTTGAGCCGGTTTGGCTTTTTTGATTTGGTCAAAAACCCGTGTCGTCTGTGCAGGACGGTTAAATGCAATGAGTAGGACAGGAGCAATGTAGTCAGCCATAGCGGGCGTTTTAGGGGCGGCAAGATACAACTGATTTTTTACGATAGTGTTTATAGTATAAGAAATTTACTTTAACTTTGTAAAAGCAAATTATGATGTTTAAGAATTTAAAAAAGAAGTTGTTACGAATCTTGCCGATTCACTACTATAAGATTAAAAGATGGTATTCTCAAGAGGGAGAGGATGCCATAATTCAAACATATTTTGAAGATATAGGAATGAAAAGAAAAGGATTTTATGTAGATATTGGTGCACATCATCCCATCAGGTTTTCAAATACTCATTTGTTGTATAAAAGCGGTTGGAAAGGGTTAAACTTTGAACCTAATGTATCAAGCGGTAGGGCGTTTAAACTCTTCCGAAGAAGAGATAAAACAGTCCACATAGGAATTGGAAATGAAGAGTGTGAAAAAGACTTTTATGTGTTTGATGAACCAGCGATTAATAGTTTTGACAAAGCTGTTTCAGAAGACCGGGATAAAGAAAGTCCTTACAAACTTATAAAAGTTATAAAAATACCCATAATGAGATTGGAAACGGCACTTGACAAATATTTGCCCAAGAATCAGAAAATTGATTTAATGTCCATAGATGTTGAGGGATTGGATTTAGAGGTAATGAAAAGCAATAATTGGGAGAAGTATAAACCCAATATGTTGTTGGTGGAAGATTTGGATTTTGACTTTGAAAATCTGCAATCATCAGAGGTTTGGAATTTCCTTAAAAAGCAGGATTACAAGATTTATGCAAAAACCCACAGGACATTAGTGTTTGTGAGTAATAAAATCGAAAAATAAAACCAACATGAAGAAGATACTTTTATTGGCTGTTTTGATACTTAACATCAATAAGGTATACTCTCAATTTGACACCCTTTTTTGGTTTGTTGCACCCGAGGTTCTGAATTATGGATATGATTTTGACAGACCTATTGTTTTCAGAATATCGACTGAGAATTTTGCAAGTACCGTTACTATTGATTTTCCCGCTAATCCTCTATTAACCCCTTATGTGATCAACATCGGTGCAAATAACACTCTAACACAAGATGTTACGACTTATATAAACGATTTAGAAAATATCCAGCCCAATCAGGTATTAAACAAAGGAATAAGGATTAGAGCAACACAACCTGTGAGCGTCTACTATGAAGTAGTAAGTTCTATCCAATCTTTTTGCACATATTGTAGCCCAGATATTTTCACACTAAAAGGACAAAAGGCATTAGGTACTAAGTTTTATATCCCTTTTCAAACTGTATATCCTAACGGTACAAGCGGTTCTTATGCTGCTTTTGACATAGTAGCAACAGAAGACAATACATTTGTTACCATAACACCAAGTCAAAATATTGTGGGAGCAACAGCAGGAAACCCACTTACAGTTGTATTAAACAAGGGGCAAACATTTTCTGCAAGATCATCTTCTCAACAAGGCAATTTAAAACCGAGTGGTTCTAAGGTAATATCAAACAAACCGATTGCGATAACTATTAAAGACGATTTGGTTTTAATATCATCTTGTCAGGACTTGGCGGGCGACCAACTTGTTCCTGTTGATTATACTGGTACAGAATATATTGTGGTAAAAGGAAATCTAAATCCCTTTGACATAGTTTCAATTTTGGCAACGGAAGACAATACAAATGTCGTCATTAACGGAACTTCGGTAGCAACTTTGAATGAGGGACAAACCTTTACATACAATCTCACTATCAACTGTATTTATATCCAAACAACAAAAAAAACGTATGTAATTCATTTGACGGGAACGGGGTGTGAGGGTTCGTTAGCGGTTATTCCAGCTTTGTTCTTTTCATGTATCAAGCAATATGGTTTTACACGCCCTTCCGCTGATGATTTGTTTTTGTTTGTGATAGTAAAAAACGGTGGCGAGGGGAGTTTTGTGTTAAACGGTAACAGCACTCTGTTTATACCTGCTGATTTTTCAAATGTCCCCAATACAGGAGGACTTTACAAATACGCTAAAAAATCTTTCAATACTTCCACAGTACCTTCTAATGCAGGAAGTTTAATCAGAAATACAACACACCCTTTTCAGTTTGCATTACTAAATGGTAGAAATTCCGCAGGTGGTTCTCGCTATGCTTATTTCTCAAATTTTGAGGGCGAAAATAATGAAGTAGATATTTCAGCCGAAAAAGCCGCACTTTGCGAGGGCGACACAATCCGTTTATATGGTCAAACTCTTGACCCCAATACCGTTAGTTGGACAGGTCCCAATGGCTTTACTTCCAATCAACTCAATATTGTTATTCCCAATGTATCGCCTGTTCATGCAGGCTACTATGTATTCACAACTTCCGCCCCTGCTTGCGGTTCCGGCAAAGATTCTGTTTATATAACTATCGCCTCCAAACCCATCAAACCCACAGTGAGTTCCAATCTCCCCGTTTGTTTGGGAGAAAAACTAATCTTAAAAATCACAAATAAACCCGGATTTGCTCATACTGTATCGTGGGATAAAGGTGCAAAAAGAGCTATTGGCATTGACGATTCATTGGTTTTTTATCCCACATTTCAGTCAGACGAAGCTGTGTATTCCGTACAATACCGTTCAGTCAGCAACGGTTGTTTGAGCGATACCGCACAAATCAAAGTGTCTCTGTTGCCCTTACCCGACAAGCCCTCTATTACTTCTACTGCTACCAAGTATTGCGAATTTGACCATGTTGTCATCAGCAATAAAACGACTGTGCCACTAAGCACACAGTTTTCATGGAAAGGCGAACATGGGTTCTCGTCAAACCTTCGAAATATGATTGATTTAGACAGCATTAGAACCGGACAATCGGGTTGGTATAAACTCACCTTGATTGACAGCAATGGATGCAAGAACGAGAGTGATTTGATTTATATTGACGTTATCCCTTATCCTGATTTGAGCAATGTATCCATTAGGTCAAATAGCCCTATTTGTTCTGGAGAGCCACTGAATCTCAAAGTACTTAATATAGATAGTAGTTTGGCAGTCAAATGGAAAGGTCCGTCAGGTTTTAGTTCAACATTGAAAGACATACTAATTCCAAATACCACCACTGCCATGTCAGGGATATACAAACTAAGTGTGAGCCGTGATATTTGTGAATTTTCAGACACCTTGCAAACAGCTGTTTTAGTTAGACAAACACCCCGTGCGGATTTTGATTTTTTCCCTGCCATAGCGCGTACAGGACGCAATATTCACTTTATTAATAAGAGTTCTTTTGCTGCTGCTTATGAATGGAATTTTGGAGATTTCTCTGACCATTCGCCAGCCATTAACCCTGACCATATTTATGAACGTGAGGAAAGATTGTATATAACACTGATTGCATACAATATCGATTCTACTTGCATAGATTCTTCTGTCAAAAGACTGGATGTGTATAACTCCGAAGAAGGAGTGTATGTTCCAAGTGCTTTTTCTCCAAACAATGACGGGAATAATGATATCTTTAAAGTAGTAGCAACAGGGGTAAAATTTGAAATTACATTAGAAGTTTATAATCGCTGGGGAGGTCTGATATTTAAAACGGAAGATGCTCGAAATATTGGTTGGGACGGAACCAACAGTGACATTCCGTGTCAGGAAGGGGTGTACATGTATGTTGTGCGATACATAAGCCTTGAAGATAAAGCTATTGTTACCTCCGGCACGGTTACTTTGTTGAGATAAAATCGCACACTATTCACCCCACAAATGCGGAAAGAGAAAGAGTCCTGACAAAAGGTAAAGAATATCTAAAACCGTAATCAATGCCAATTCTTGTAAAATATTAGTTAAATCGGCATTAGCAGTCAATAACTCATTGGAAGCTGTAAATACAACCATCAATAACGGAATTAACAATGGTATAGAAAGTAATGGCAATAAGACGGCAGCATTATTACTTGCCGATGCAATGGCGCCTGTAAAAGTGAAAATAGCTGCAAAACCAAGAGAACACACTATGGACAAAGTAAATAGCGGAAGTAATGGAATAGGCGTAAAACCATATAACAAAATCAAAAATATCGCTCCAAATAAACTAACCATTAGGATATAAATAAAATTGCTGAAAGTGCGCAACACAAAGAAATCTTTTGGTGCAATGATTTGATAAATATACAAATTTAACCCTTTTTGAGTCTGCAAGAAACTACGACTCAGCCCGCTCACAGACGCCATCAACGTGATGAGCCAGTAAAAGACCGACCAATCTTGCCCTTGCGGATGCTCCATGCCGTAATAAAATACAAGAACAAACGCAAAAGCCTGCATAACAGACGTAAGTATAAGTCTGCGCGAATTAAGTTCGAGAGAAATTTCAAGGGAAAGCCATTTAGTATAATTTTCAAGGGTTTTCAATGTGATTTTTTGCCTTAATTTGCGCCTTGCAAAATAATAGAAATACTTTTATGATTACTCCCTTCGAAAATTTATCAGACACGCACCAAGCTATTCTCAAAGATGCACCTTTTTGGGTAACCATGTGGGTTGGACTCGCAGACGGACATTTTACTCAAAAAGAACAGATTAAAGCAATTCAGACTTTAGAAATAAAGGCTTTTTCTGAATCACATGATGTGAGTGTTTTATACCAAGAAATCAAAAATCCTGCTTCAAGAATGGCTGATTTGTTGAATGAATTAATTGGAGATGTGGAAGCAGATCAGGTATTTGTAAAAGAGAAATTATTAGAAGTAAAGACTGTTTTAGAAGACATAGATAAATCATTTGCCCATGCACTTTTCAGAAGTTTGAAAAATGTCGGAGTCTATGTTGCCCTTGCTTCAGGTGGTATTTTCGGTTATGATAATATCAGCAGATCAGAAAAAGTAGCATATTCATTGGACTTTGTTAAACCAAACATTCAATAATGTTTTCAAAAATCTTAATTGCAAATCGAGGAGAGATTGCGGTGCGTGTCATTAGGACTTGCCGCGAGATGGGAATTAGAACTGTTGCCGTATATTCAGAAGCAGATGCAGACGCACTCCATGTGAGGATGGCAGATGAATGTTACTGTATAGGTGCAGCCACCTCTTCGGAATCGTATTTAAGAATTGATAAAATAATAGATGTATGTAAAAAGTCCGGTGCAGAAGCCGTACATCCCGGATATGGATTTCTAAGTGAAAATGCCGGCTTTGCTCGAGCATTAAAAGAGGCAGGGATTACATTCATTGGTCCATCAGCAGAAAGCATGGAACTAATGGGAAGTAAAATTGCCAGTAAGCAGGCAGTGGCTAAGTTTGGTGTGCCTTTAGTACCGGGTATCAATACTGCTATTACAGACCCAATTGCAGCAGAACAAACTGCAATAGAAATTGGTTTTCCTGTCTTGATTAAAGCCTCAGCAGGAGGTGGCGGTAAAGGAATGAGGGTAGTAAATAATAAAGAAGAATTTCTCTCTGCTTTGCAAATGGCACAAAGTGAAGCCCGAAATTCATTTGGTGATGATTCTGTATTCATTGAGAAATATGTGCAGAAACCTCGACATATTGAAATACAGGTATTGGCAGATGGAAACGGCAACAGTATTTATTTGTTTGAGCGTGAATGTTCAATTCAACGCAGACATCAGAAATTAGTGGAAGAGGCTCCTTCGGGCATTTTGACACCGGAACTTAGAAAAAAAATGGGAGAGGCTGCTGTGAATGTTACGAAAGCGTGCGACTATCAAGGTGCAGGAACAGTTGAATTTTTGTTGGATGCCAATATGAATTTCTATTTTTTAGAAATGAATACTCGTTTGCAAGTTGAGCATCCGGTAACCGAACTGATTACCGGGCTGGACTTAGTGAGAGAGCAAATTAGAATAGCAGCAGGTTTAGGATTCTCTTTTAATCCCGAAGATTTAAAAATCAATGGACATGCAATAGAATTAAGAGTATGTGCCGAAGATCCTTATGAGAACTTCATGCCTGATACTGGACAATTAAGTGTATATAGAATTCCTAAGGGACCTGGCGTGCGTGTTGATGATTGTGTGGAAGAGGGGATGAGTATTCCGATTTTTTATGATAATATGTTTGCAAAATTGGTAGTGTGGGCAGAAACAAGAGAATTAGCCATACAGCGAATGAAACGTGCGATCTATGAGTTTGAAATTAATGGAGTGGCTACGACATTGCCTTTTGGTGAGTTTGTAATGAACCATCCTGATTTTGTGAATGCTGATTTTGATACATCATTTATTGCCAAGAATTTCACACCGGATAAATTGAGTACAACTGAAGTTTCTAATGATTTATTGCAAGCAGCTTCTATTGCCGCTGTCGAAGTTTATCAAATGCCACAATCTGCTCAATACGATACTCAAGAAGCGCCTGAGGCAAGTAAATGGTACCAAAACCGTAAAGGATAGCTTTATTTAATCTCCTTTTTTATTTTTTCCGTAATCTCTGCAACTGCAGGGCAAATTAGCGTATTCCTATATGTGATGTCAAGGATTTGTGCGATATTCTTTCTGTCAGTATGTGGGTATTCTCTGCATGCTTTAGGTCTTACTTCGTAAATCGTGCAATAATTATCTACACCAAGAAACGGGCAGGGAGCGTAGTTGAGTACCCAGTCTTCATCTTCATCAATGTGCAAATATTTTTCTGTAAAATCTGAGGGACGCATTCCAAGATGTTTTGCAATCCGATCAATATCCACATCTCTAAAAATGGGTGAAGTTGTTTTACAGCAATTAGCACAATCCAAGCAATGAATATGTTCAAATGCTTCCTCGTGTAAAGGGTGGAAAATAAGATCTAAGTCTTTTCTGCGCTTTAGGTTACGGTAGCATTTCCGGTTTTCTTTCTTTTTTTGATGTGCAACCTCTATGAGTTTGCGATAGGAATCCGGTAGGTCAGTCATTGCTCAATGAACTGTGTTGAACACAATAAGTAACAATTGGAATGTTCAATTAAAACTCAAGTTTTTCAATGCTTTCATTGATAGCCTTTTCAATTTGATCCTGAATATTGGTATAATCTCTTGGAACAAACTTTGTCTGAATAAAGGTTTCATACATTTCTACATATCTGTCAGTAACAGATTGCACAAACTCAGGTGTCATCTCAGGAACAAGTTGTCCCTTTTCACCCCAGAATCCATTTGCCATCAACCATTCTCTCACAAACTCCTTAGAAAGTTGCTTTTGAGGTTGACCTGCTTTTTGTGCTTTTTCGTAGCTATTCAAATAGAAGAAACGCGAAGAGTCCGGTGTATGCACTTCGTCAATCAACATTACTTTCTTGTCATGAATTCCAAATTCGTATTTTGTATCTACCAAGATAAGTCCGCGTTCTGCTGCTAATTGAGTTCCTCTTTCATAAAGTTTAAGAGAGGCTTCAGACATTTTTTCTAATTGTTTTTTTGTGCAAAGCTTTTGTTCTAAGATGTCTTCCATAGTAACATCTTCATCATGACCGGCATGGTTCTTAAACGTAGGTGTAATAATAGGGTGAGGAAGTTTGTCATTCTCTTTAAGCCCTTCAGGGAGTTTTACCCCGCAAATAATCCTTTTGCCTGATTTATATACCCTCCAAGCATGTCCGCATAAATATCCTCTCACCACCATTTCAACCGGTATGGCTTCACATTTGTATCCTATTGTAACATTTGGGTCAGGAGTAGATATTTTCCAAGTTGGGATGATAGCACTACAGTTGTCAAGGAAGAAAGAAGAAATATGGGTTAATATTTGACCTTTGTATGGAATTGCTTTTGGAAGAACATTGTCAAATGCTGAAATACGGTCGCATGCAATCAACACGATATATTTGTCGGCTAAGGTATATACATCTCTAACTTTTCCTCTGAAGAATGAACTTTGGTTTCTAAAAAAGAAATTAGTTGCCATAAGTTCGGTATCTATTTCTGTTGCCATTTTTGTCAATTTTAGTTGTTTAGATTTTTTTGAGCGTGCAAATTTATATCTTTACTGTTATCCTTCAACAATTCCTTCTTTGTCATAAGCTTTAAGAATTTCCACAACAAGTTTATGTCTTAGTACATCTTTGTTATTCAAATGAATAATATTAACGCCCTCAATATCATTCAAGATTTTAATTGCACGTTTGAGCCCTGATTTTTGTTTTTGAGGCAGGTCGATTTGACTTAAATCTCCGGTTACAATTACTTTTGCATCTTTTCCCATACGGGTTAAAAACATTTTGAGTTGTAAATCTGTGGTGTTTTGAGCTTCATCCAAGATGATGAAACAGTTGTTGAGTGTTCGTCCACGCATAAACGCAAGAGGAGCAATCTCAATGGTTCTGTTTTCTAGAAAAGTTTTTAATTTATCCAGAGGAATCATGTCTTCCAGTGCGTCATATAACGGACGGAGGTAAGGGTCAATTTTTTCTTTTAAATCACCGGGCAAAAAACCCAGACTCTCACCGGCCTCAACAGCCGGTCGGGTAAGGATTATCTTCTTAACCTCTTTGTTCTTGAGTGCTCTGACAGCCAGAGCAACAGCTGTATATGTTTTTCCCGTGCCGGCAGGACCAACTGCAAAAACCACATCATTGTGTTCTATGCTCTCCACCATCTTTTGTTGGTTGTGTGTTTTTGCAATAACCGGTTTGGCATCATTGCCATACAGTATGATTACAGCATGTGGATGTTGATGATTTGAGTGTGTTTTGGATGTAGTGTTCTTTTTGTTATCTGATTTTTCGTCATGCTCCCCAAATATCTCATGGATGTGGTAATCGCTCACATTCATTTCTTTTTTTAAAAAAGAAAAATATAGATTGAGTTTTTTTTCGAATGACTCAATGTCCTTTTTATCACCATTAATTTTGATTTCGTTGCCTCGTCCGATTATTTTGATGTTGGGACTCAGTTCTTTTATGAGGTTTAATACATAGTCATTGCTGCCATAAATACGCTGTGGCTCAATGCCCTCAATGGTTATTAATTTTTCTTGCAAACTATCTCCTTTATTTAATGTGTCCAATAAATTTGCCCCAAAATTAATCCTTTTCTTTTTAGTGAACATCATTACTCTTATTTCTGATTTTGGAAACGGGTCACACTATGTAGCAAGAGTGAAAGGTATTCTGTATGCAACGCTGGGAGAAGTTACGATTGTTGATATTTCACACGATATTGCATCTTGGAATTTGGAACAAGCTATCTTTATACTGGCTGCCACACATAAAACATTTGATGGCAATGTGATTCACTTGATTGGAATAAATGAACAAACAACTTCTCATATTGTTGCAAAATGCAACAATCATTGGTATATAGCACCGGACAATGGGATTCTGCCTGAAGTGCTCAAAAATGAAGAGGTTGTGTATTATGGATTGGGTAAACATGAAGAACCTACATTTTTAGAAACTCTTTATCCACGTATTGCTAAAACAATCCTTGACGGGAGTTTTGTGACAAGTGCTGTTGAAATAAACTTGCCTACGCAAAAGTTGTTTAAAATTCCTCGTATAAATAAAGATTCAATGCAAGCTTTTTATGCTTATTTTGACAAGTATGGAAACGCAGTTGTGAATTTAACTAAAAAGGAATTCTATGATTTTGTTGGAAACAGCCCGTTTGTAATTAGAGTAACTGAAATGGATGCAATTAATAGAATAACTGAAAGTTATTATAAAAGTGAGCAAGGAGAATTAATAGCCATATTTAATGCGGCAGGATTCTTGGAGATTTCTGTTACATTTGGCAATGCAAAACAATTGTTTGGATTCCACAGGACACAGTGTGTGATTATAAATAGGAATGTGTAATTATGATAAAACGGATAGTTAAAATGAGCTTTCAGCCTGATAAGATTGATGAATTTTTAAATGTATTTCATCAAGCAAGACCTCATATACTAAAGATGCAGGGCTGTAACAGTGTAGAATTATTTTCAGAAGATGACATGCCGCATATCATGTTCACACTAAGCGAGTGGAATAATGTAGTTGCTTTGGAAAATTATCGCAAGAGCGAACTTTTTATTAACACTTGGAAAAGGACAAAAGTATTGTTTGCAGAAAATGCACAAGCATGGACAATCAAACCTATAAAAGAAACATTATGAAAACCAACTATAACTTCACAATTATCCTTAGGAGCGTGATTTTGCTTCTGTTCTTAGTTCCCTTCTTTGTTTTTGCTCAACAAAAAGAGCATATCAAAGCTGAGAAGGCGCTCAAAGAAAAAAGATATGAAAAGGCATTGAGATATTCTGAAAAGGCATTAAAGAAAAACAGTAAAGATGTAAAAGCATTAATGCTTAAATCCCAATCTTTGTATTATTTGTTTAAGAATCCCGCCACATCTGAGAAATATAGTGATGGATTAAAAGAGTCAGTAAAAGCAGCGCAAAAGGCATTGGAAAAAGATGAAAAAGGCTTGATTGAAAATATATATAAGGATTATTTAGTGAAGTTGGCAAGAGAGAATAATGCCGAAGGTGAAAAGTATTTTAAACAAGAAAGATATAGCAAGGCAGAGCAATATTTTAAGTTAAGTGTAAAATTCAACCCCAATGATACGAGTGCATTATTTTATCTTGGGTCTTGTTATTGGTATCAAGAGCAGAAACCGGAAGCAATTGAGTATTTTATCTCTGTAGCGCAATCAAATTTTTCTACCTTCTCAGCTAATTTACAGGTTAATCCGATACAATTTAAAGTGTTTAGATTTTTGACTGAATATTATATGGCAGAAAAGAAGTGGGACTCTGCCGGAATCTATATCTCAATGGGATTGGAAATGTATCCTGATGATTATTTCTTGAGAGGTAATAAATACGGTTTATACAGAGTTCGAGTGAAGGATTTGCCTCCATCGCTCAATTACTTGGCAGAAGTTCGCGCAGCATTACAAGATTTTCCAACAGATTCATTTTTTCTTATCAAAGAGAATGCATTGTATATTTATCTGTTCAAAAATTCTCTGAATAACAATGTAGTGGCGGATGCAGATTCTTTGCTCGGAATTTTTGTTTTAGACAGGATGCAAAGGGCACAACGTGCTGACAGACATATAATTGAAAAGTTTGATGTGTTCGTTGGAGATACGCCTGCAGAAATATTTAGAAAGGTATTAGATTATGTAACAAGTAAATATCATAAGGAGATATTTGCTTGGTTGAGTCAAAAGTGGATTAGTGAGGAATTAAAGAAAGATTTTGTTAGCGGAAAGGAGTATTTATCAATGGCTGACAAGGAGTTTAATGCTGGAAAGAAAGATTTTGCAGTGCTCATGTTGCTTTCTGAATACAAACGTCCCAACAGAAAGGGCGAAAATGAGATGCAATTAATTGAAATGCTTTCCAAATGGTCATATATGCAATTGCCTTTAATGGGGTTAGATTATGCTCAAGAAATGATGGGTGAAATTAGGAAAGGCAAGAATAAAAATAAAGTAACAAAGATTTATAGAGATTTAAAGTTTGCTTTTATTGATTCATTGGCAGTGAATGGTTACTTTTTCCGTGCTTATTCAATATTTGGAGAAACATTGACAGAATTTCCGGCAGATGCTAAATATCTAAATGAAGTCAAGTTGAAAAACCTTGCAAATCTTGATTTTAAGATGAATTACTACGGTTCTCGCATTGCAGGGTGGGGTAATGAACCCAAAGTAGGAGAAGTTGCATTTGTTACAGATATGTACGTAGCAAATTGTGAAGCAGGTACCGTGTCCAATGAAGTATTAGAAAGAGTCTTACAACGAGTAAATTATTTTAGAAGAGTCTCAGGTGTAACAAAGCCTGTTTATTTTGCTAAGGATCTCAATACAAAGTGCCAATTTGCGGCACTGACATTTGAAGCAAACAAGAACCTCACACATACGCCTGCCGATGGACTTAGATGTTTGACAGATTTGGGAAGGGAAGGCGCAGACAGGAGTTTGTTAGTGAAAGAATATAACCCTGCCTTGGCAATCACAGCATTGATGGGAGATAAGAACTCAAGTCAAGGAAATCGCAGATGGTTGCAGTATCCCTTGGCTGTAAATATGGGGTTTGGTGCAGGCGCGTCATCCCAAGTGTTATGGGTGATGGATAATACGAATGTGTCTGATTCAACATACTATAAAGAACACTTTATTGCATATCCAAATGCCGGATATACGCCCAAGATGTTATGTTTTTCTAAGTGGTCTTTTTCAATTTTTGATAACTTGGAAGGAGCAGATGTAAAGGTGTTTAATAGTGCAGGCAAAAGTGTTAATGTGAAGGTAGAGCCATTAGTAAAGGGGTATGGAATGCCAACAATAGTATTTGCACCGGAATTTGAATTAGATAAAAGTGAGAAAGATCAAAAATTTACTGTTTCCATTAAACTCAAAAACGGAAAGACATACTCATACAATGTAGTACTGTTTTCTCCTGACTTGAAGTAAGGTAATTTTTTTAATTCTTTTTCTTAATTATAATCAGCCTGAGTTCATCAGCAAAATACCAATTGCCATCCATTTTTAACAATAAAATTCGGATGCGAATTTTGTCTTTTGCATTTCTTTTCATTTCTAAATTTAAGTAGCAGAACTCTCGGTCAAAATCAGGATGAATTCCTTGTTCTAAAAAGAAATGTATTGGTTCACTCTTTTTAAGATTAATATTTGAATTCTTGGCATCCTTAAATAGCCTTTTAAATTGCTTGTTGAGTCCTGATTTGAAAAGCAAAAACTTATATCGGAAAGTAGTTTCTGAATATTTTTGTTTGGCAGTAGAATCGAGAAATTGTTGATAGGCGCTCCAAGTGGGGGTGTTGTTCAGCAAGTATTCTTTTTTCTTGTTGACAATTGCCTTGAAAAATGTGTCGGCTAATTGAATCAGAGATTTATTGCTGTCAATAAAAGTACTGTCTTCAAAACTTCTAAAAGGAATTGGAGAGGGGATAAAAGTTTGCTGCTGTGCTATTAGAGGTAGCACACAGCTCGTTAGCAATAAAGATAAAATCCACTTTTTCACATTGGCAAAGGTAAACATTGAAGTAGCTAGTGTGCAAGATGTGTTCGTAGAGTAGTATAATCCTTACTGATTGTTGTTCAACAGCATTTATTTTAGTAGCTCTTCCGGGTCCCAGAATACGATTTCAAAATTTTGAACTCTGTTGTTTACAACCGAAATGCCTTCTTCTGCCAGCAGTTCCTCCATGCTTTGGGATTGAAAATGAAATTTGCCTGTTAATAAACCAATTCTATTGACCACTCTGTGTGCAGGAACATTCTGATTGTCATCATTTCCTAAATTATTGAGTGCATAACCTACCATTCTTGCACTCCTTGTTGTACCTAAGAACCTTGCAATCGCACCATAGGATGTAACTCTACCATAAGGTATTTGTTTTACAGTATCCCAAACTTGCTCATAGAAATCATTCGATGTATGCACTTTATTCATCTACTTTGGCGTAATAATTGTAAGGTCAAAAACTATCTTTGCAAATCTAAAAACAAAAATGTTATATGAAAAAATACCTTGTTAGTTTAGCCATCTTACTTACAGGACTAAGCGCTTGTGCACAAAATAAAAACAATAAAAGTGATTATCCTCCGGCAAAAGACGGATATGCAATATCGATTAAAATTAAAGGGTTACAGCAAGGAAGTCAATTAATATTGGCAAATTATTTAGGTGATAAACCTTATGCTCGTGATACTGCATTTGTTGATAACAACGGGGTGGCTACATTTTCTGGCAAAGATCGATTGGAGCGTGGTATTTATATGGTGCTCTTGCCCGGTATGTCATATTTTGAAATTTTGGCAACTGATAATAATTATTTCACAATTGAAACCGATACAACCAAAGAAGATTACTATCAGGATATGAAAGTGTTGAATTCCCCTGAAAATACTCGATTTGTAGCCTATAATTTATTTTTGAGTAAGAAAGGAATTGAAAGAAGTAAAGCTACAGATGATAAAGCCAAACGTGTGATTGACACTGAAGTTAATGAGTTTAAACAAAAACAAATATCAGAATTCCCTAATGATTTGTTAACCCATGTACTTTTAATGATGGAACAACCAAAAGTGCCGGATGCCCCTGCCGGATTAAGCCCTGAGGATGCTAAACAATGGCAGTATAATTATTATGTTGCGCACTATTGGGATAATGTTAATTTTAAAGAAGAAGGATTAACCAGAACTCCAGGAGCCATTTTTCAAAACATAATTGATAGATATTTTGATAAAGTGATTAGCCAAGACCCGGATTCATTAATCAAACATATTGACCTTGTTGAAAGGAAAATTGACGGGAATAAAGAGTTAGAAAGATTCTATATATGGTATTTAACTCGTAAATACGAAACCAGTAAAGTGATGTGTCATGATGCAGTCTTTGCACACATGGCTAAGAGTTTTTACTGTACCGGCAAAGCATTCTGGGCAGATAGTACATTGATTGCCAAAATTTGCGAAAAAGCTGAAAAGATTGGCTACACTACATGTAAAACCAAAGTGCCTGATTTAAGATGTGCTGATATCAACGATCAATACCATCATTTGTATCAAGAGAAAGGACGTTACACTATATTGATTTTCTGGGATCCCACTTGTGGACATTGTAAAAAAGTGCTTCCTAAGGTAGAAGATTTAAAAATGAGAATGAAAGATACCATTTCGGTTTATGCCGTAGCAACCGAAGGTAAATATGATGAATGGGTAAAATACACCCACGAACACCCTGAATTGATGCAAATTTTTACGAATGTATGCAAAACAGACAGGTATTTCCCATGGCCCATAAACAGACAGAACTACGACATACAAGCGAATCCGACAATCTTCTTATTAGACACAGAGAAAAAGGTCATCGCTAAGAAAATTGACGAAGACAGATTGGAAGAGTTTATTATCTACATGATGGGTGAAGATAATCTATTACCGAAAGAGGTTGTAAATGCAAGGATTAAAGATTTCCAAGCTAAGCATCCTGAACCTAAGGAAGAACCGGTTCAGAACCATGAAAATGAGTAACAAGAGTATGTGAGAATTGATGGCTCTGGATTCGCAGTTAGCTTCGTATTAATTAAAAAAGTTCTTTTCTGCCGGCAAAACTACAAATAGGGCAGGAGTGTGGATTATGCCCACGAGCCGAACAAAATTTTCTGCCAAAATATATTATTTGTAAATGAACTTTGTTCCATAGCGTAGATGGAATTAGCCTTTTTAAGTCCTTTTCGGTTCTGACAACAGATGAGCCGTTACTCAACCCCCATCTCCATGCAAGTCGATGTATGTGCGTGTCAACTGGAAAAGAAGGCACTCCAAAAGATTGAGCCATAATTACAGAAGCTGTTTTGTGTCCAACTCCGGGCAGTTCTTCTAACTGTTCAATTTGATTTGGAACTTGTCCGTGATATTTTTCAATTAAAATATGACTCAGTTCATAGATTGCTTTTGATTTAGCCGGAGAAAGACCGCATGGTTTAATGATTTCTCTAATTTCTTCAACTGAAAGAGTACTCATAGCATACGGATTATCTGCTAGTGAAAATAGGATTGGTGTAATTTTATTTACTCTTTCATCAGTACATTGTGCTGACAATAACACAGCAATTAATAATGTGAATGAGTCTTTGTGAGTGAGAGGAATAGGAGGATTGGGGAAAAACTCATCCAATGTTTTTAATATGCGTTCTACCTTTTCTGCTTTTGTCATAAGTTAAAAGAAATTAAAAGTTAGATCAGCGTAACCCATACTAATGTCTTTAGTTACATGTTTTATAATGCTATCAATTACTTTGGGAAAATGCCGCTTTCCAACTAATATTGAAGATAATTGAGTAAATAAATCAGAATCGGGATGCATAATTTCTGCTTTTGTAATGCGTGACTCTCTCTCAACTTCAAGCAGAATAGAGCCGGACTTGTTGTGATATTCGAAATTTGAATGGAAAGAATATGCCGGTGAATAACCATAATTCCATTCATCTTTTTCAAATTTAGTTACTGTAATTGCTTCAATTAGGTCGGTTTCTTCACATGTAAATCCTCTAATATCAGTAATGTTAAAGTGTTTAATTAGATGTTGTTCCAGTCCTTGACGGAATTCGGTTAATCCCATGTCCCTCAATAGTAGTTCTCTAATATTGACAACTTTACTCCTTACTGATTGTACTGCTTTGTCAGTGTATTTGTCAGGGGATGTTTGGATAGCCTTACCGAGATTACGTAAATTGGAATCAAACAAAAGTGTTCCGTGATGCAGAATTAGTTTTTCCTTACGAAAATGATGTTCCGCATTGCCACTGATTTTTAGGTTGTTTACAATAATATCATTTCTCCCACTTGGTACTGCATTTACACCGAGCGATTGTAGATATTCAATAACGGGGTCAATAAATCTTCGGAAATCAATGATATTGGTTTCACTGATTATGGGTAACCCTATAGTGAAGTTTAAATTTCCTGCATCGTGAAATACCGTTCCTCCACCGGAGATTCTGCGTGCAACTTTAATGTGGTTGTCAATAACATATTTGAAATTTATTTCAGCTAATGCGTTCTGATGTTTACCTACAACGACTGTATTTTCATTTTGCCACAACATAACAAAGCCTTCGGGGAAATTGTTCAGTAGAAATTCCTCCGCTGCTAAGTTAAAAAATGGATTTGTATATGGATTATAGAAAAGAATCACTTGGGTAAGGTGTTCAATTTATGTGATTTCTTATTGTGTAAAAATGTAGCCCACATGTCCTGCACAATGCCGTCTTTTAGACCAAAGTCAGGGGCAATGATTTGGTTGGATTTAACAATTTGAAGAATTTTGATATAAATATCTCCGGCAAAATCAATTACTTCTGCTCTGTCAGGATTGAGTTGAAGTTTATAAACTCTTTCCTCTTGACTATACTTATGAATCTTGTTATTAATGTTTTTGAGTTTTCTTAAAGACATAAAAGAGCCTTCTTTCACACCCGCTAATTCATATAATTTAGTCATACTTCCACCGGTACCAATTGATTTGACACGTCCCATTTTAGCAAAATAGTTGTTTGCCCATTCTTCAAGTTCGTCCCAAGCCTTTTGTTTTACCTTGCCCTCTCTCATTCTGACAGCGCCAATATTAAAACTTTTAGTAACAATGACTTCTCTATTGTGCAAATGCGAAATCTCAGTACTTCCACCGCCTACATCGATATGGATATAATCGGATTTTTTTTCTAAAAGGTGTAAGAAGGATTTAATAATTAATTGAGATTCTTGCACCCCGGAAATGATTTCAATTTTAAGCTCGGTCTCTTCTTTAATCTTTGCAATTATTTGTTCTGCATTTTCCGCATCTCTCATAGCACTTGTAGCACAAGCACGATAATAATCAACATTGTAAACATCCATTAAAAGCCCAAATGCTTTAATAGACTTTGTCAGCAATTCAGCTTTCTTTTTACTTATTTCTTTAGTTTTAAAAACGTCATCACCTAATCTCAGCGGTAGGCGAGAAAACTCTATTTTTTTTAATTTGCTAAAAGGATTATTAAGTTCAAGCGGTCTTACAATCAGGAATTTTACTCCATTAGAACCAATATCGATAGCTGCAAGTTTCACAAGCTATTTGACTTTAGTCACATCAAAAAGTATTGATTTTGATTCTCTTCTGGAGTTCATCAACATCATATCTGAATTTCTTGTCGGTGTCCATAAGGTCGTTCACAGTTTGACAAGCGTGAATTACAGTTGAATGGTCTCTTCCGCCAAAATGAGAGCCAATATTCTTGAGTGAAGCTTTTGTAAAATCCTTTGCAAAGTACATTGCAATCTGTCTGGCTTGCACAATTTCGCGCTTTCTTGTTTTGGATTTTACTGTGTCAACTTCAATATTATAATATTCACAAACGACTTTTTGGATAAAGTCAATAGATATTTCCCTGCTCGTATTCTTCACTAAATTCTTCATTACTTGCTTAGTTAAATCAAGATCAATTTTCTTTCTGTTAAGAGATGATTGCGCCATTAAAGAAATCAAGGCACCTTCAAGTTCTCTTACATTATTATCAAGATTGTGAGCAATATATTCAATTACTTCCTCATTCAGCGTAATACCTTCATTGTATATTTTATTTTCAAGAATAGCAATGCGCGTTTCGAAGTCAGGAGTGTCAATGTCTGCACTTAAACCCCACTTAAATCTACTTAATAACCTTTCGTCAACGTCTTTAATATCTTTAGGTGGTCTATCAGAAGTTAAAATAATTTGTTTGCCGTTTTGGTGGAGGTGGTTGAAGATTTGAAAGAAAATTTCTTGGGTTTTTTCCTTTTTGGCTAATTCATGTACATCATCAACAATTAACACATCTATCTGTTGGTAAAAATTAATGAAATCGTTGTTTGTATTGTTTTTACAAGCATCTATATATTGATTAGTGAATTTCCCAGTTTGAATATAGAGTACCACCTTGTTTTTATGGTTCAATTTTATTTGATTTCCAATTGCTTGCACAAGGTGTGTTTTTCCAAGCCCGGTGCCGCCAAAAATCATGAGAGGATTAAAAGCAGTCTCTCCAGGTTGTTGAGCGATTGAAAAACCTGCGGAGCGTGCAAGACGATTACATTCACCTTCTATAAAGTTGTCGAAGTTGTAACGATTTTGAAGCTGGCTATTAATATTAAGGCGTTTAATGCCCGGAATGACAAAAGGATTTTTAATTTCGGCAATAGCATCAAGGGGCATGTTAACTTCATTGCCTGTGTTTTTATTGTGTTTTGAAGTAGGTAAGTTAATGGTATAGGGAGCTTTGTTTGTGCTAGAGTTCTCAACAATAATGTTGTATTCTAATTTTGCGCCAGGACCTAAAACCTTACGCAAGGTTTTTTGTAAAATATCCACGTAGTTTTCTTCAATCCATTCGTAAAAAAACTGGCTGGGTACCTGTATAGTTAATATTTTGTTTTCTAGTTTTAATGGAGCCATAGGCTCAAACCAAGTCTTGAAACTTTGTGCATTCAGATTATCTCTGAATATTTTTAAGCACTTATTCCATACTCCTTCGTGATTTAGTTGTTCTTCTATCATATTTCTATTTCTCCTTTTCTTGTTTTTCCTTGATGTATAACGTTCTCGCTCTGTGGTGAGCCGCCCCTCATTGAGGTTGCTAAATTGTCAATAATTTTAATGCAAACAAAAAAAATATGACTTGTATTTTACTATTCTTTTTTGCATAGCAATACTCCCTATTTCGTTATTATACATTAAAGAACTAACAATTGTTAATTGTTGTGGGGGCTAAACTAACATAATTATCCTTTATATTCACCAAATATTTTTCTTAAACTATCTGAGATTTCTCCTAATGTGGCTAAACCTTCAACTGCATTTAAAATATATGGCATTAAGTTGCGATTTTCTTTTGCAGCATTTTCTATATCAGTCAATAACATTTCAACCTGTTTGTTGTCTCTGTTATTTTTGAGGCTGATTAATTTTTCTATCTGACTTTGTCTAATGCTGTCATCAATTTTAAGAATTGATTCAGATTGTGCTTCTTCTTCAATGAAACTATTCACTCCAACAATAATCCTTTCACCTGATTCAATTGATTTTTGGTATTTGTATGCGCTATTTGCAATTTCTTGTTGCATAAATCCTTGCTCAATAGCAGAGACTGCACCTCCCATACTGTCTATTGTGCGGAGCAATTTGGAAACTTCGGCTTCCATTTTGTCGGTTAAGTATTCAATATAATATGAACCGCCAAGTGGGTCATCTGTAAGCGCAGCACCGCTCTCATGTGCTATAATCTGTTGCGTACGTAGAGCAAGTGAAGCAGCTTTTTCTGTTGGTAACGAAAGTGCCTCGTCATATCCATTGGTGTGGAGTGACTGAGTTCCGCCACAAACTGCGCTCATCGCTTGTATTGCAACACGGATAATGTTATTTTCGGGTTGTTGAGCTGTAAGGGTGGAACCTCCGGTTTGGGTGTGAAAACGTAACATCATGGCATGTGGGTCTTTCGCTCCCATGTCTTTCATGATTTTTGCCCACATTCTTCTTGCAGTACGAAATTTTGCAACTTCTTGAAAAAAGTCATTATGGGCATTAAAAAAGAAGGAGAGTCGCTTACCAAATACATCTATATCTAACCCTTTTTCAATTGCAGCTTTAACATACGCCTTTCCATTGGCTAATGTAAATGCCAGCTCTTGAACTGCAGTAGAGCCCGCTTCTCTGATATGGTATCCTGATATTGAGATTGTGTTCCATTTTGGTACTTCTTGACTACAATATTCAAAAATGTCGGTAATGAGCTTCATTGACGGCTTGGGCGGATAAATATAAGTACCGCGTGCTACATATTCTTTGAGTATATCATTTTGAATAGTACCTGAAATATTCTTAAGATTGGCTCCTTGTTGTTTTGCCAATGCGATATACATTGCTAACAAAGAAGAAGCTGTTGCGTTGATGGTCATAGACGTGGTAATGTCTTCTAATTTTATACCATCAAATAACACTTGCATATCTTTTAAAGAGTCAATAGCAACGCCTACTTTACCCACTTCGCCCATACTCATTTCATGGTCTGAGTCATATCCGATTTGAGTGGGTAGGTCAAAAGCGACCGATAAACCGGTTGTCCCTTTATTTAATAGGTAGTGGTATCGCTTGTTTGATTCTTCAGCAGTGCTAAACCCAGCATACTGGCGCATTGTCCAAAGTTTGCCTCTGTATTGAGCTTTTCTTATACCGCGCGTGTAAGGAAATTCGCCTGATGATTCTGCGCCTCCTTCGTACTCAGTTTTAATTTCTATACCGGAGTCGTTAATAATCGTTTTAGCAGACATACAGATGAACTTAAAAATATAGTCTAATTTCTGCTTTTAGAAAGTCAATTGCTTTTTGTGTAGGTTGCAAATTGCTAGCAATCATGGCATCAATCATAGCTTTACTCAAATCAATTCCACTCGCATCTTTAGGTAGGTGTTGGTATGTATTGATGATAAACTCTAATACTTCTTCCTTCACCAACTTTGTCATTGCCCATGCCTGATTAGAAATATAAATCTGTTGGGAAATATTGTGAGAAAACTCTGAGTTGATTGCAATAATTAAAATGTTTTTTAATTCAAGTGCACTCAGTCCGGGTGAGTTGTATTCTTGTATCAGCGTTGCCGGACTAATTCTTTCCACTAATAATACTAATCGCTCATAGGCTTGTAGTTTAATAGGTGTAAAAGACACGCTATTGGATTTGCGTATATCTAGTTCTAATCTCTTTTGACTGTCATCAGTTAACTTGCTAATTAATAAATAAGTTATTACTGCTACTACGACCGAAGGTAATACAAACTTAATGATTTCAAGCAAGATGAGTAAAACTGATTCCATTTATTCTGATAATAATTTAAGGTGGGCGAAGATAAAGTCTGAATTCTGAATTAACAAAAGAAGATTGAAAAAACACTTTTACATATCTATTGCTTGACTAAATGTTGATTTAATCTGATGTATATAACTTTTATTTGGTGAAAACAGGTACATTATATTGCATTATATATCTTGTAAATTACTGAAAATGAGAGCGATTTTGATACTAGCAGAGGTATGCTGTCTTTGAGTAGAAAAATTATCGCATACATTTGCAACAATAGATATTTGTTGCATGGGGGATATGTTTGAAATGATTTTGATTTCCGGTATTGCCGGGTTGGTAGGTGCATTAACGGGTCTTGGAGGAGGTATTGTAATTGTACCGGTATTGACACTGGTGTTTGGTGTTCCGATGAAATATGCAGTAGCCACTTCTTTGATTGCAGTTATTGGAACATCTAGTGGAGCCGCGGCAACTTATGTAAAAGAGGGTTTTACAAATATTCAGGTTGGAATGTTTTTACAAATTGCAACGTCAATAGGCGCAATCTTAGGGGCTGTAATTATTATTTGGATGGATGTACCGGTTGATGTTTTGGGGATTGTATTTGGGTTGGTTTTGTTAATCACTGCAATATTGACAGCGAAGAAACAGCCGGATCATCGTGAGAATGTAATTGAAGGTTCTTTGACACAGAAGCTGCAACTTTATGGTGCTTTTACTCAAGATGATAAGACTATAAATTATGGTTCAAGGTTTCCGATATTCGGTTCTTTGATCATGGCACTCGCAGGATTTATTTCCGGTTTGTTAGGTGTTGGAGGAGGAGTGTTCAAGGTGTTAGCAATGGATAATGTTATGAGACTTCCGTTTAAAGTTTCAACTACTACAAGTAACTTTATGATTGGAGTAACTGCAGTTTCAAGTGCTATTCTTTATTTTGCAAATGGGTATGTAGAACCGCTGCTTGCTGCCCCTGTTCTAATAGGGATAATATTAGGTGCTTTTGTAGGAGCAAAAATTTTAAAACACATAAACGTGCATTTGTTAAAGCGAATATTTGCTGTTTTGGTTGCAATTATTGCGCTTTATATGATATATAATGGAATGGTTGGAAATTTTAGTGTAAAGCAATTGTAAAAGTGATGATGGAATCAAAAAAAATATCCGGTAAATCAATTGAAATGCTTATTAGTAAAACACTATCGTGGGGTGTTTGGATGTCATTTTGGATTTCTGTTGTGGGGGTAGTATTACACTTCATTAATACAGTACAATCAGATAGTTTAAAGTCGATGCAATATTCAGAACCTAGTGGTTTTGACATGATTCGATGGGTTCAAGGATTGATAAATCTGAATGCAAGTGATGTTGCAATGCTTGGAGTATTATTAATGCTGTCAACGCCTTTGTTAAGGGTTGTTTTACTGCACTTTGCATATCAAAAACAAAAGAACAAACTCTATCAAATAATTACCATAGCTGTATTATGCATAATTTTAGTTAGCGTTTTAATTGGAGCAAAAGGATAGATGTGAGCTATGATTCTATGCTGTATCATGCTTTACATTATAAATATGTGAGTAAGATGTACACTATTCTCAGCCTAAATTATTCTAACTTTGCAACCATTATGTCTGAGACAAAAGCAGTGACAAAGAACATCATTGAACTCAAGGAAACAGTGCGTAAGATTTTCACTGAATTTCTTGAACAGAATGGACATCGTAAAACCCCTGAACGATATGCAATTTTGGATGAAATTTATTCTAAAAGAGAACACTTTGATGTGGATACGCTTTACATCCAAATGAAAAATCGCAAATACAGGGTGAGTCGCGCTACTGTTTATAACACTTTAGATTTGTTGTTGGAAGCAGGCTTGGTTAAAAGACATCAGTTTGGACAAAATCTCGCAATGTATGAACAAGCCTATGGGTCAATGCAACACGATCATTTGATTTGCATTGCTTGTAGCAAAGTTTTTGAGTTTTGCGACCCTCGCATACAATTGATTAAAAATACGATGGGAGAGATGCTAAATTTTCAAGTAAAACATCACAGTTTGCATTTGTTTGGCAATCCTCCTTTGGATGAAAACTCAGTATGTCAAAACTGCAATAAGGTCGTGTCACCTGATATGCCTGATTCAAATTAAAAAATAAACACAGACAGTATAGAATAATGATTGACGTAGTATTAGGATTACAATGGGGAGATGAAGGAAAAGGTAAAATAGCTGATTTTCTTACTCCTAGATATGATGTTGTTGCACGATTTCAGGGAGGTCCTAATGCGGGACATAGCCTTGCATTTAACCAAAAAAAGGTAGTGTTGAATACTATCCCTTCAGGTATCTTTCATGAAAATTGTATCAATGTCATTGGCAATGGTGTTGTTGTCGATCCGGTTCGTATCAAAGAAGAAATTGCTAAGGTGGAAGCAATGGGGGGTAATCCCTTGAAGAATCTAGTGTTTAGTAAAAAAGCAACAATTATACTTCCTACACATAGGGTTTTGGATGCTGCATCAGAATTTGCCAGAGGCGCAGAGAAAATAGGCTCTACATTGCGTGGTATTACTCCTGCATATCGTGATAAAATCGGGCGTACAGCTTTGTTTTTAGGTGAAATATTCTCTCGAGAATTTAACAAACATTATGAGCAATTAAAGAAAACGCATTTGAAGTATATAGGCTATTATGGCTATACTGATTTTGATTTGTCTGCTTTAGAATACGAGTTTTTTACTGCAATCGAATACTTGAAAAAATTCCAATTTGACGATACAGAATACTTGGTAAATGAAGCGGCAATTACAGGAAAGAAAATATTGGCGGAAGGTGCGCAAGGCTCTATGCTCGATATTGATTTTGGCTCATATCCTTATGTAACTTCTTCAAATACTATTTCAGGCGGAGTTTGCAATGGATTGGGAGTTGCACCTTCAAAAGTGAAAAATGTATCGGGTATTTTTAAAGCCTATTGTACACGTGTTGGAAGTGGACCTTTTCCAACTGAATTAGATAATGAAATTGGTGTACAGTTACGGCAGAAGGGGTTTGAATTCGGGGCAACTACAGGTCGCCCAAGACGTTGTGGTTGGTTAGATTTGGTTGCATTGAAATATGCGATCATGTTAAGCGGAGTGAATAAACTTATCATGATGAAAGCAGACGTACTTTCCGGAATGGATGTTATTCAAGTGTGTACACACTACAAAATTGATGGTAAACAAACAGATAGAGTACCTTCTAACTTATGTGATGTTGCAATTGAGCCTGTCTATAAAGAATTTGAAGGCTGGAAAGAAGATATTAGTGTTTGTAAGTCGATGGAAGAGTTGCCTAAAACATTTTTGGATTACATAGCATTTATTGAAAACTATACCGGAGTGGAAATTTCCATTATTTCTATAGGACCTGACAGGGAACAGACCATTTTGAATCATAAATAATAAAGAAAAATAATATTAAAATGAAAGATAGTACAGCATACAGAATTGAGAAAGACAGCATGGGTGAAATCAAAGTCCCTGCTCATGTATATTGGGGAGCACAAACCGAGCGTTCATTTGAGAACTTTAAAATAGGAGGTTCTAGGCACAAAATGCCGGTTGAAATTATTAGGGCTTTTGCCTATTTGAAAAAAGCAGCAGCATTGGCTAATTATGAATTAGGAGTGTTAAATAAAGAGAAGTGTGATTTGATAGGTCAAGTTTGTGATGAGATACTTGCAGGAAAGTTGGATGATCAGTTCCCGCTTGTGATTTGGCAAACAGGTTCCGGTACACAGTCTAACATGAATGTTAATGAAGTGATCGCCAACCGAGGACATGTACTCAAAGGCGGTAAACTTACAGATGAAAAGAAATTCTTGCATCCCAATGATGATGTAAACAAATCTCAAAGTTCCAATGATACATTTCCAACTGCTATGTCTATAGCGGTTTATAAACAAGTAATTGATTATACCTTGCCGGGTATGCAAGCATTGAAAACTACCATTAAACACAAATCAAGAGAATTTGCCAATGTGATAAAGAATGGTCGCACTCACATGATGGATGCAACACCGGTGACAGTAGGACAAGAGTTTTCAGGTTACAGACAACAATTGGAAAACGGACTAAAATCAATAGAACATTCATTGAAAGATGTTGCTGAAATTGCGCTAGGTGGTACTGCTGTGGGGACAGGAATTAATACTCCAAAAGGATATGCTCAATTAGTAGCAAAACATATCGCAGCACTGACAGACTTGCCTATATTGTCTGCTCCTAATAAATTTGAAGCACTTTCTGCTCATGATGCTCTAGTTGAGCTACATGGCTCTTTGAAACGGGTTGCAGTGGCATGTATGAAAATTGCCAATGATATTCGCTTGTCTAGCTCAGGTCCGCGTAGCGGAATAGGAGAGATACTAATACCAGCTAATGAACCCGGTTCTTCCATTATGCCGGGAAAAGTGAATCCGACACAGGTGGAGGCACTTACGATGGTGTGTGCTCAAATTATGGGAAATGATGTAGCGGTTTCAATAGCCGGTTCAAACGGACAATTTCAACTCAATGTATTTAAACCATTGATGGCAGTTAATCTACTTGATTCTGCAAGATTGCTCGGAGAGGCATGCCTTTCATTCAATGATCATTGCATGGTTGGGGTGGAGCCTAATTATCCTGAAATTAAACATAAACTTGAAAATTCGCTCATGTTAGTTACTGCACTTAATACGCACATCGGATATGACAATGCTGCTAAAATTGCTAAAAAAGCTTATGCTGAGAATACCAGTTTGCGTAAAGCAGCTATCGAATTGGGTCTTTTGACCAACGAACAATTTGACGAATGGGTGAAACCCGAAAGCATGATTGGGGATTTGAATGATTCTATTAAATTTGATTAATATGATAAGGAAAACTCTTGTAAATGTATTGTTGGTAGGGATAGTTGTTGCTATTGCATCTTGTGGTGGAACTACTAAAGGCGGAACCTATGGTGAATCATTCACTCCTGCTAATCCGATTTCAATTGATGAAGTCCTTCAACAAATGAATGGCAAAGAGTCAATGGAAGTGGAAGTAAAAGGCAGCATTTCTGCAGTATGCAAACATTCAGGTTGTTGGATTACTTTTACAACCAAAGATGGCGAACAAATCTATATCAACACGATTAATGAATCTTTTAGTTTGCCTCAAGATGTTGTTGGTAAAACAGCTATTGCAAAAGGCAAGGCTCTGTCAGTAGAAAAGCAAAAAGAGATTGAGATTGCCAATGGTGAAGATGCAGAGGATTTAGATTGGATTGATAATATTAGCATTGAAGCAACCGGTATTATTGTAGAGTAACCAATCGTTGTTACTCAGGGTTGACAGGGTAAAATTGTAATTGGATTTATAGGGTGGATACTTAGCCCTAATTTTTAGTTATTCCTTATACATTTTTATGTTTGTATCATAATAGTTTTTCCGGATTGCTTCGGGCGATGCTCTCGCAATGAAGAGGTGTAGGATGTCTGCTTGGATTAATTTTCTGCGTTGAAGAATTGACCTTCTAGCATGACCTTAGCCGGTCTTGACATCGCAAAGTGATATGGAATATGGGTCAAAGTTGTACCTGTCCTAAAGAAAAGCAAGGATGCTTTTTTGCCTTTTGTTATGCTACCATAATGATCAGATAGTTCAATTGCTGCTGCAGCGTTTATGGTTAATGCGTTGAATGCTTCTTCCGGTAATAACTTCATTTTGGTACACGCTAAACTCCAAACAAATAACAAATTTCCTGAAGGACATGAACCTGGATTAAAGTCAGATGCTAAAACCAATGGTAATCCTGCATCAATAATAGAGCGAGAGGGCGTAAAAGGCATGTTTAAATAGTAAGAGCATCCCGGTAATGAAACAGGCAATGTGTTTGATTTGTGTAATGTTTCTATTTCTTCATTGCCAATATTTTCCAAATGATCCACTGAAATGGCATTACATGCTACACCAACTTGAACACCTCCGGAGGTAGCCAATTGGTTTGCATGAATTTTGGCTTTTAATCCAAATTGGCTTCCAGTCTTGAGGATTTCCGAAGTTTCGTCAGGTGTAAAAAACCCTTTATCACAAAAGACATCAATGTAATCAGCGAGTTTCCTTTGTGCAACACGAGGGATTAATTCATTTTTAATTTTTTCTATGTAGGCTTTGCGATCAGATTTGTACGCGGTTGGAATGGCATGAGCTCCTAACAAGGTTCTTTTGATTGGAATCAAATTCATATCCCTTAGCTCTGTGGCGACTTCAAGCATTTTGATTTCACTCTCAGTAGTCAATCCATATCCGCTTTTGATTTCAAAAGCAACAGTACCGGTTTGAATACAGTCATTAATGCGTTGTAATGCATCTTGTTTCAATTGTTCTTTAGAGGCGGCTTGCATTGCATTTGCAGAATTAAGAATTCCACCACCTGCAGCAGCAATTTCCTCGTATGATTTCCCTTTTATCTTCATTTTAAATTCCTCTTCACGTGTTTTAGAGAAAATAATATGTGTATGAGAATCAATAAGTCCCGGTATGACTGTTTGTTGTGCTGCATCTATTATCTGATCAAAATAGGTTTCGTTGGGATAGGTCTTTAATGTGCCAAAATCTGTTATAATGCTGTCTTCAATACTCAGCCATGCATTGGCAAGACTGTGTACTTCCATCATTTCTTTGCCGGACAAAAGTTGTTTGCCAGAGGGTTGGATACCATATAAAGTGCCGATATTTTTAATCAGAGATTTCATCTTAATTTTGCTCACATGATTACGGTGCAAATGTTACGAAATCCTATCAAAAAAGGGAAAGAAGTTTTTATAGCTGATAATGCTAGAGTGATAGGCAGGGTTGTGCTTGGAGATGAGGTCTCAATTTGGTACGGAGCAGTATTAAGAGGTGATGTAGATGACATCATGATAGGAAACAAAACTAACATACAAGATAATGCAGTGATACATGTGGACAAAAACTCACCTTGCGCTATTGGTGATGAATGTATTATAGGGCATGGTGCTATTGTGCATGGAGCAAAACTTGCAAATAATGTCTTGGTAGGGATGCATGCAACAGTGTTGAATGATGTAGAAATTGGAGAGTTTTCGATCATAGGTGCAGGTGCTGTTATAGCACAAGGAACCAAGATTCCGCCCTTTTCATTGGTTTTGGGGGTGCCTGGCAAAGTTGTAAAAACGTATGATGAATCTATCAAAGCCAGAATAAGACAAAACGCACAGAATTATATTGATTTATCAAAAGTTTATCTTGAGTTATAATCCAAAAACAATGAAATACATTATATACCACAATCCGCGTTGTTCTAAAAGTAGAGAATCTTTATGTTACCTCCAAGAGAAAGGAGTGGAAATAGAAATCAAGGAGTATTTAAAAGATGCACCCGACATTCAAGAGCTTACTGAATTATTGGCAATGCTCAAGATTCCAGCTATAGATTTAATTCGTAAAAATGAGCCGATATTTAAAGAGAAATATGCCGATAAACAATATTCTAATGAGCAATGGATAAAGGTGATGCATGAAAATCCCATATTAATTGAACGTCCCATTGTGATTAAAGGAAATAAAGCCGAAATAGGACGACCTTTACAAAAGGTGATTGATTTGGGATAATTCTTTGCGCCTTTGAGTTTCTAAAGACGTATAAATTCTTTTCATTTGCAACATCATTTAGTTGGCATGTCTGAACTATCCATTTTTATTCCTTGTGTGTTAAATCATCTCTATCCTCAAACAGCAGAAAGAGGCGTGAAGATATTTAAGAAACTGGGTTATACTGTGAATATTGTTGAAAATCAGGCTTGTTGTGGCTATCCCTATTTAATCAATGGAGATAAGCATGGTGCCAAAGAACTGGCACAGAAATTACTCTTTGATTTTCAAACAGGTAAAAGAGATCATAAGATTTTATCTTTATCCCCTCTGTGTCATCATACAATTCAGAATTCATATCCAAATTTGTTTCATAATTCCATTTCTCATAATTTGTGTCAAAAGGTTTTAACAGATGTTGCAGATATGTATGAGCTCATTGCAGCACATGAAATAGTTATTACTCCAAAAGAGAAAAGTGTTTTAGTGATTGATAATCTTTCTAATTTGGCAAGCCTTCAGCGGATTACAAATTATCATAAAGCTGAAAGTAATTGGCTTGTAAAAGATTCCGGATATTGTTGTTCGGGTGCCGGTAGCGGTTTCAATAGATTTAATAACAAATTAGCTAAAGACACAGTGTTGGAATATTGTTCATTTGCAAAGGAACACCAAGTGGATAGTTTGACTTTTACAGATGAGTTCTCACTTGCTTTCACAGAATCAGTGCTTGAAAATGCACATATTCAATTGCAAACCCGACATTTATTTGATATTCTTTATGAACAACTCCACTCCACGAGCAATTAGTTATCCATTACTCAAAGACTTTGTCTATAAAGTTTTTCATCATTATGGATTTACTCAAGAACATGCAAAACTATCAGCAGAAATTTTGTGTAAAGCCGACTTGAGAGGAATTGACTCTCATGGTGTAGCAAGGTTGACAGGGTATTTACGATTGATTGATGCAGGACGCTTGAACCCAAACCCAAAGTTCAATTGGATAACAGACAGACTTTCGGCAGGTACGCTTGATGCAGATGGCAGTATTGGTTTGGTATCAGCACAAGTTGCCATGCAGAAAGCAATAGAAAAAGCCAAGCAAACGGGTGTTGCATTTATTGGAATATCTAATTCAAATCATTTTGGAATTGCCGGTGCGCATAGTGAATTAGCTACACAACATGGAATGATAGGATGGGCAATGACTAATGCAAGTCCATTGGTAGCACCGGATGGAACAGTGCAAAGACTTTTTGGCACTAATCCAATATCTGTTGCGGTTCCTAATCCCTTATCAGACACAGGAAGACCATTTTTATTGGATATGGCAACGAGTGCCGCAGCCAATGGGAAACTTGAAATTGCAGGTAGAGAGCAGCTCGACATTCCCCAAGGTTGGGCAAAAGATAAGAATGGAATGAGTTCGCAGAATCCGAATGTTCTAAAAGAGGGTGGTGCATTAATACCTCTTGGAATTGATGCTGAGCATGGGGTACATAAAGGATATGGCTTGGGTGCAATGGTTGATATCCTCACAGGTGTATTGACCGGAGCCAACTTTAGCACCTTTGTGCCTCCTTTTGTTTCGTTTTTAAATGTTGCTCAAAATTTGCCCGGTAAAGGTATTGGGCACTTTATGGGAGCAATGGATATTAGTGCATTTATTGAGCCGGAACATTTTTATGAAAGAATGAAACTTTGGTCAACTCAAATAAAAAATGCACAACCTATTGATAAACATACTCCACTGATGATTCACGGTGAACCTGAATTTCTATGTGAAGCAACACGCATTGAGCAGGGCATACCTCTTAATCCGCTTGTTGGAAAGGAAATGAAAGACTTAGCAGGTAAATTGGCTATCACCACTGATATTTTCAACCATTTTTAAAACATGAGATATTTCTATTTGTTCATCATATCATGGTTAGTTACTTGCGGATTGCAAGCACAAGATAATGTAATACCGGCAGGTCATTGGATGATGAATCTGGCAGACCGTTATGAAATTATTACAGGAAAGTTTGTAGATGGCACTCAGTTAACAGCGGGTTTTGTTCAACGTAAACACATACTTGCAACACATGATACATTTCCTGTATTATCAAAACAAGATATTTTCAACCGCGATGAATATTTAAAAAAAGATTTGGCTTGCGGTAGGGCAACAGAATATCCCGGATTTAACAGAAAACCATTTTGGGATAATTTTTATGCTTCACCAGCCTATTTACTTGATTACTATGATGTCCATAAAAATTATAGGATAACTTTCAATCCTGTGTTAGCAATGGGTATTGGCAAGGATATGTTGGATAATTCCAAGTATTTATTCAGGAATACAAGGGGTGGTGAGTTGAAAGGGTTTATTGGTAAAAAACAATCTTTTGGTTTTTATTCATTTGCGACAGATAATCAGGTTTCTTTACCAAAGTACGTAAATTATTACACTGATAGCTTTGGATATTTGCCCAATCAAACTTTTTGGAAAAGGTTCAAAGCCCAGGGTTATGACTATTTCCAAGCAAGAGGTTATGTATGGTGGGATGTGAACGAATTTGTGAATTTGCGTTTTGGTCAAGACAAGATTTTTTGGGGGAATGGAATGCGTTCACTCATCTTGGGGGACTTTTCACCGGCAAATTTATTTTTCCAAATCAATACTAATCTCGGTATTGTAAATTATCAAAATTATTATGGTCAATTTACTGATTTTTCACCTATTACAGGTGCAAGTTTACTCAGGCGTAAATTTGGGACTTTTCATAGATTAGGAATTAATATTGCTAAAAATGTCAATATTGGGCTGTTTGAAGCAGTGATGTTTGGCAGACAAGATTCAACACAAAGTGATCGCTATGATATTGCATATCTCAATCCGATTATTTTCTATAGAGCGATTGAACAACAGTTAGGTAGCCAAGACAATGCGCTGATAGGAATAGATTGGAAATGGAATTTTCTTAAAAGATTTCAATTCTACGGTCAATTTGTGTTGGATGAATTTATGCTAAAGGAGCTCAAGGCACAAAATGGTTGGTGGGCAAACAAATATGCATTGCAAGTCGGAGCGAAGTACATGAATGTTTTTGGCTTACCAAATATAGATTGGCAAGCGGAATTAAATGTGGTTCGCCCTTTTACATACAGCCATTTTAGAAGCGGTGGCAACTGGGCAAATTTTGGACAAGCAATTGCACATCCGTTGGGAGCTAATTTCAAAGAAATCATTTTTAAGATTTCTGCCCAACCATTAAAAAGGTTAAGAGCAGAATTTACTTTTATTGAATTTCTGAAAGGAGAAGACTTCACACTCAATGGATTAAACTATGGTGGAAATATTTTACGAGATTACTCTACTAAAGTACAGGATTATGGCAATACAATCGCGCAGGGAAAAGGTATAGGCGCAGGAATTTTTGATTTGAATATTTCGTATATGCTTCAACACAATTTCTTTATTGATGCCCGTATGTATTACAAGTTGTATGATCAAAATGACAGATACCCAAATACGAAATGGTTTCAAGTAGGGTTCAGATGGAATATAGATTCTGAAACGAGATTGATGTATTATTAGTCTTTGGCGATTGATAATCGCTTGTATCACACAATTTATTGCTGATTACTTGTGTATATGTATTGTAATCAGGACTTTATAATAGCCTTTAATCAAGCTAATTTTGCAGCATATTATGAGAGATTCAATCATGTTAAAGAAAATATCAAGTGTAATTTTACTGTGGATGTTCAGTATGAGCATCAACCAAGTCTTTGCTCAGAGAGTCAATGAAACCAAGTTGTCATTTAATAAGCAAGATGTAGCATCATATTCAATTGAATATGATGTGTCAAAAGCTGACCTACAACAAGTTGCTGAAAGTTATTTTGGAAAAAATATTAATGGTAAAAAGTCAAAAGCAGAAGGTTTTGTTCAATATATAGCTGCTTCGTGGAGCATTATGCCTTTTGACAAAGGGGATATTTATTACAAAGTAGAAGGCAATAAAAAGAAATCAACTTTGATAATTCTGGTGTCGATGGGCTACGATAATTTTGTCAGCTCAAGTACCGAACCTAAAGTATTGGCATCTTTGTCAATGTTTGCATCTGAATTTCAAAAGGAAATTGAGGCATATCAGCTCAATGCGAAAATTGTAGCTCAAGAGAAAAAGATTAATGATTTAGAAAAGGACTACAAGAAAAAAATGAAAAAGGAGCGCAAGTATTCTAAAAAGATAGATAAGCTGAATAAGAAGATAGGCAAGAACAAGAATAAATATGAGTCTATTGCTTCTGAGATTGACAAACAAAAACAATTCTTGGAAGATTTGCAAAAACAGAAAAAATAATCTCAATGGACAAACAACTACTTTGTCCTTGGTGTTTGGGCTTTGATAGTTATGTAGATTATCATAATAATGAATGGGGAGTTCCTTGTACCCATGATAAAAAGCTATTTGAATTTCTTGTGTTAGAAAGTGCTCAAGCCGGACTCAGCTGGGCAACCATTTTGAAAAGAAGAGAAGGATATCGCAAGGCTTATGCCGACTTTGATCCGGTCATTGTATCTGAATTTACCAATACCCACGTACAAGAACTGCTAATGAATTCAGCAATCATTAGAAATAGGTTGAAAATAGAATCATCTATACACAATGCCACGTGTTTTATAAAAGTCCAAGAACAATATGGCTCATTTGCACAGTATATTTGGCACTATGTGAATAATCAACCTATTCAGAATCGTTGGAAAACAATGGCTGAAGTGCCGTTCCGCACAATTTTATCTGATAAAATTGCCAAGGATATGAAGCAACTTGGTTTTAAATTTCTTGGCAGCACAATTATGTATTCCTATCTGCAGGCAATGGGATTAATCAATGACCATTTGGTGCACTGCCCGCGTTATAACGAAATACAGAATAAATATGGAGAAAAGCCGGTATTTTAGTATTTAATCTAAAATTTGCTTCGTATGTCCATTCGTATCAACCTTTTCAATAATTCGTTCAATTTTACCTGATTCATCTATCAAAAACGTGGTTCTTGCGATTCCCATATATTTGCGTCCGTACATGCTTTTTTCTACCCAAACTCCATAGCTGAGTGCAATTGACTTATCTGTATCTGCAATGAGGTCAAACGGAAGTGTATAGTTTTTAATAAACTTTTGGTGGCTTTGTTCGCTGTCCGGACTAATTCCCAAAACAACATAGCCTTGTTTCAGTATATGTGCATAGTTATCACGCAGATTGCAGGCTTGTGCAGTGCAACCTGGCGTATTGTCTTTTGGATAAAAATATAAGATTACTTTTTTGCCTTTAAAATCATTAAGAGATACTGTTTTTCCGGCTTGGTTTGTTGAGGTGAACAAAGGTGCGATGTCGCCCTCTTTTAATGGTGATTGGCTCATGGTAATGTAAAAGATTTTTCAAAAGTAGTCTCATTTCCTCTTTCATCCTTAACTTTTAAGGTAAATACATGTTTTCCTTTGTCAAAGGATGCCGGAATTTTCCCTTTTAAAATACCTGTTTTAGGTTCAAATTCCATTAATATCCATTGTTTGTCAACATAAGCATTGAAGGTTTTTACACCGGAAAGATTGTCTCCCAGAGAGAAAATCAATTCATGATTGGGGTTGAATTTGATTGTAGAGATAGAAGGAGCTATGGTGTCGATTCCAACATAAAAAGAACCGAAATTTCTTATGGATGCTTCTATAAATCCGGCATTATACCTGCCTCCAACAGGATGTTTTCTTCCTTTATCTAATTCAACAATTAGAAGTTTTGAACGATGTTCGGGTTTGACTTCGCCTTCTACTTTGATAGCAATATTTGAAGCAAAATGGATAGGAACATATAATTCGCCTATTGCCCAGAGTGGGGAATATCCTCCTTTGTGTTCTGTAAATTCTTTTACGCAAACTTGGTAATTAAAATAAAGTGCATTAGAAGGAAGTGTCAATCGCACTTTGTTATGTGAGAGTGCAAATGATTGACCCGGAACAAAGACTTTACATATTGTTGCATTTTTTGTATTGCCTTGAACTTCAACGGGGGAGAAGGATGTAGAGCTGTCAGCAATGAAAGTGAATAATACACTATCTTTCCTGCCTGATAAATCATGTGCTACAATCTTTATCTTACTTGTATCCGTCAATAAAAAAGTGCCTTTATCTTTTCCATACGAATACAAATCCAGTTTGTTTCCATCATCTTTAAAAAATTTTTGAGCCTTAATATTTTCTGTTTTGTGAACACAAAAATCAAGATGGCTGTTGATATAGCGTGTTGTATTAAAATTGATTTTTTCAATTTTACATTCAAAAACAGCTTGGTCATTTACAAACAACTCAGAGTAATTAATACCAAGGTTTTCATTATGAGAACGAAAGTAATCCTTCATATAGGCTCCTACAGCATATTTTCCCGGAGGAAGTTTGATTGTTTTATTTCGGGAGGGTAGGTTGTTTTTGTTGGTTCTAATATTGATAAAGGGGTAGGTGCCTTCTTGTTCTCTATATTGGTTGTCAATTTGATAGATAAATAATTTCAATATTTCAGGTGCAAGGTTGTCAGTAATATTGATTCCAAATAATAATGGGTTCACCGGTTCGGATGTGTTGGTTTTTCTAATTTCAAAGTGCAAATGAGGTCCACCTGAGCCACCGGTGTTTCCGGAATAAGCAATTAAGTCTCCCTGTTCAACTGCAATCAGACCTTTTTCAGGGTAAAGTTCTACTTCAAAAGATTGATTTGCATACTGATGCTTACGTATATAAAACTGAATATCTTTACTAAAATGTTGCAGATGGGCATAAACTGTAGTGTATCCGTTAGGATGGCTGATATATAATGCGTTCCCATAGCCACTTTGAGAAACATTAATTCTACATACATAACCTTTTGCGGCAGCATAGACCTCTTTTCCTTCTACTCCATCGGTTCGGATGTCAACACCGGTGTGAAAATGATTTGAGCGCAACTCCCCAAATGTGCCTGCCAAGTAAATATCATCATGCATTGGGAGTTGAAAGTAGTTTTGAGGGAAGCGACCATCCGGCATCATTTCCGGGGCAGGCTCAGGTTCTTCATCCGGAGCTATTGTTGAATCGATATCAATGATTGAGGTGTCTCCTGATTGTTCAATGACAACTTGTGTTTGGTTTTTTTTGTCCGGATTACTTAATAATACTAATGCCAGTAGGGGAAATAACAATAAAAGCAATAATACGGACCATTTAAGTTCTTTTTTAACCTTCACAACTGCAAAACAAACGCTTGCCAACGAGATGAGTTTGAATAAATGTTCACATAGGTTGAAAACATTGAGATGCTGTCTATGATTTTCAGCAAATCACTACAGTAATGGTATTTCTATACGCCTAAACGGTACAGAAAGTAGATTCCAATTGAATGTTGGAATTTTTTTGTTGAGATTTCGTAAATAGGTTCGAATCTCAAGTTGAGTTTAAGATTATGTTTTATAAGTGGTTTGGAATAGATAAAACGGAAGAAAATCAACTCTCTTTCTCGCTCAAGTGAATAAAAGTTGTCATAATTAAAACTGTTAAACAACGGAGTGCCCAACGCAGAGAAATATTCCCAGCCTTTCCAATAGCTTGCCATAAAAGAAAAGCCTTTGTGTGCGACACCACCATTGATATAAATTCCCATTCCGTCTTTGTAGGGTTGTCTTAATTCAAGTGAATGGTCTAAAGCATGAAGAAAATATGGTTGAAAAGTCCATTGTAATTTTTTCTTATTGCCAAATGTAATTTCAGTTCCAAGTGCATTATTTGTGTGATTCACAAGAGGCAAGTCCACAGATGAACCACCCTTGTGTTGGTTTGTCATTTGGGTAATCAGTTTTGTCTGAAAGGCAGATTCTGCATCTCCGACCAATAAATATACAAAGGACACACCGGATTCTAAAATTTCTTGTCTGTTCAATTGAGCATTTGCTGTTTGTCTCCAATTAATCCAAATGTCTGCAAAAAGTTTTTTATTGCTATGAATGACCTGGAATCCATTTTCGATTCTATCATACAACATCCTTTCAAATCTGTACAAAGGCTCAATGAGTTTATGTTCTAATCCTCCATATAAAGTTCCGAAAACAAACCGTGTGTGTTTGAATTGATAGTCAAATGTGAAAGTAGGGGTATTGCTTGCAAAAGTATTTTCTCCAAAGTTTTTTTGAAGGAAAACACCGCCTTTTAACTTAAACTCCTTGTCTTTAAAAGGTTTCCAAACAAGGGTAGGGTAGAGTTGATAGCCGAAAAATGTTTCACCGGGTTCAATATTGCTAAAATATTCATTGTTTTTTACAAAACACAAGGTAATGAAATCAATATAAAACTGTTCGTTTATCTTGCCTAATGGGTTGAAAATATTAACAGTACTTCCATTTTTAATCCTGTCGGGGATAAAGGTACGCTCGTTTGTAGCAATATAGAAAGGCTTATTAGGTAATTGTGCGAATAAACTTTGACAACTTACCAATAAAAATCCAATACAAAAAATCCTGTGCAAGACTGTAAAGAGTATAATGTTTATTTAGTTTCAGCAGGCTGAGCTTCTGTGGGAGGGGTGTCAGGTGGAGAATCCGGTTGTGATTTTCTACCTTTCTTATTTGTTTGCTTTTTATTTCTTTCACCCGGTGGTATATAGTCCGGAGAACAAGGGTTTTTCTTGTCCTTACCATAAGCGAATACAATATTGACACCTGTCCTCAGGTGCACAGTTCTTGTATCTAAAGGATTGAAAAATAAGAATCCGGCATTGTTGGTAACAATCCACCACTGAATAGGACCGAGGTTGGCTGCGAGTCCAAGTCCAATGTTTGAAAGCCTCCTATTCATTAATGAAATATTGCCTTGCAAATTCAAAATACGTCCTAATCTCATTTGTCCGTTTACAGACCAGGCGGTACTCAATCTTTTGTTAGAAATTTCTCCATACATCATAGCACCCACTCTATTGCCTTTCCAGATTTCATAAGAACCTGAAAGATAAATTTTAGGTATCAGGTTTGTTTTGTATCTGGCAGAAGGTTCATCACCCAAGTCAAATGTCTGTGTAATTGTGTCCACCAATTTTTCAAACATATCACTATTGCCGGATAATGCATCAGAATTAAATCCTCTAAACTCAAAAGTTTTTGTTTGAGATTTGTTGTAATAACGTTTGCCGCCCTCAGACCAGCTGATAAATCCCAAGTCAAGCAATGAACCTGTGAGTAAGAGTTTTTTATCTAACATCAAATAGGTTGCTCCCAAATCAATTCCATAGCCGAGATTTTTTTGTTTTAATAAATCAGAAAAATCTTGGTTATCATCAGGCAATGTTGTTCTGAAATCCAGATCATTGTCAAAAGTAACTTGATAATATTCGGAATTAGTAGTGATATTAAACTTAGCCGTTTTAGTATAAATATTGGCTAAACCTTTCAAGTATTTAAGTCTTGCGCCAACTGACAAATTGCAATTCACTTGGTAGGCAGCACCGGCAGAGAAATCAAGATATGCTGTGCTATTTACTCTAAAACCACCAATGTTGAGCGGCTTTCCTACATTTTCATCTGCCAAGTTTCCTTGAAGCAAAAAGGCAAACAAATCATAAGGGTAATTAAGCCTGAATTGAAATTTTTCCGCAGCAGCAGCATGTATAAACAACTTTGGCGTAACACGTACACCAAACGAAAAGTTGACAAGTTGATCAAGTTTTGTAGCATTATTTCTACGCATACTTTCTAAGAACTTACCGGTTGACCAGGTAAAGCTGTCCGAATTGTTATCAAATTTTCGTAGGTCGTTTATTGCAAAACTGTTAGAAAATCCGAGTCCCACATCATAAAAAGTCAGATAGAATCGAGTAATAGGGTTAAGAGCCGGATTGAGTGAATGTCTTTGACCCAGAAACTCCATATTGTGTAATGTCAGTTCTTGAGCACTAACAGAGGAGCTAAGAGCTATAAAAACAAAAGTCAAAAGTTTGTTGGTGAATTTTATTTTTTTCATGATTAGTTGTTTTTAATAATACCTTTAGCTCTTGTTTTAATTCCAGCTTTAATCACGATTTTATTATCAGGATAAATCTTTACAGGAGTATTGCCATTGTTAAATGACAATGCTTCGGCTTTTATTCCTATTTTGTTCACATTCTGTGCGTTCAGTTTCTTTAGCAATACTTGGTCTAAACGAATATAAGTAGTTTTTCTACTTGCATTGGTTACTTTTCCGTTTCCATCCACCGGAGCGGGAACTACCACTTCTGTTTGGCTTAAAGTTTTAAATACAGAATCAACTGCAACATTATTTACAGAGTCTAAGAAATAGATTTGGAAATTGAGACCTACCGGTAATGTGTTTTCAATGATTAATTTAATTTCAGCATAATCAATGATGTCGGCATCTTTAGGAGCTGTAAATTCTGCTGTGTCCACAAAGCCAAAGTTTTTAAATGAGCCATAAAATGGTAATTCAATTTCGGAGGTCATGGTTACTCTGCTGGTATCGAGTGCAAAGTTTTTAGTAATTCCACCGGGATTGATGTCAGCTTGAGCACCAAACTGTATATCCGTAATATTAGATTCAATCAGTTGTTTAACATTGACTTGAGGTGATTTTAAAATGAGTGTACTACGTTTGTTATTAAAGATTTGTGCTGGTCTGTCAATTGTAAAGGGGAGCGCCACTCCGGTGATGGGCATTGTAGAGCCGTCTTGTTTCTTTGCTTCAAAAGGATTGAGCGTATTAATTCTGACTGCCATACCATAAGTATTGTCAAAGTATAAATTAAAGCGAGGGTCTTCTGCGGAGATGTTACCTTCTCCGGATGCAAGTTCAAAGAGTTTTACCTCTAAGTTTCTTGTGGGTATATTTAATGGTGCATTTCCAAAATAGCCGAAAATGCGTTTGAAATTTTGGTTGACTATATTCAGATTGTAACTGATGTTTTGACCACTTGTAATAATATCTGATACCGAGTTCTTGTCTAATCTGATAAGCATTTTTACACGTAATCTGTTGGTGTTCATTCCGTTTAAGGTTAAGTCTGCCTTGTATCCGGCAATGTCAACATTGTCAGATGCGGAATTATTTGCAGGGATGTTAAAGTTACCATTGTAGGGTACATTGCTTGGTGTCAAGAAACTTTCTATGATAAATGAAACATTTGCAGGGATTTGAAGGGTGGAATTGAGCAAAACGTTTAATGTTCCTTCTTTATAAATGATGGAGTCAATTTCATAAGGATTTAAGTTAAACACCCAGTCAAAAGTAATGCTGTCATATAGAGAAGTGCCAACCGATGCAGAGTTAAATGCAACAATGAATGGAGCGGACATGGGCATTGTGTTTCCTGCTGATTGGTCTGTAAGTACTATGTAGTCATTTCCTATGAGCGAAGAGGAGTTCTGACCGGCAATGTAGCTGATATAGCCTTCGTCATTAATGAAGATTTGATTCAATGAATCGTAGCGTCTCAGTAAATCCATAGCGGTGAACTGGTCATTAAACAGAGCAACACCATAAGTACCATCAATTTCGATTCCTTTTGACTTATTGAAATCAAAGTCGCTTTCTTTGATACAGCCCCACAGTAGGACTGAAAGAATAAAAGTAAAGAGTAATTTATTTTTCATAAGTATATTAATGTGCTGAGGTAATTTGACAAAAGTAATTTATTGCGTGAAAACTATGTAATATTTTTTAACATTTCAAGGTCTCTAAAATGTTGAGTGCTGCTTTAAGGCTGTTGATATTATGTACATTTAGTATCAGTGATTTTGAACTTTGTTTTAAATTGTATTTGAGTGGATTGTTGGTTATTTGAGTCAGTAGGTGCTGGAATGTGGCATGGTTAAAATAAGCACTGTTGGGATTGGATTGTAAATAAATTCTCATTTCATTATTTGATAGCGTAATCTTTTCAAACCCAAGTTCTTTTCCTTTCCATTTCAATCGTATTGTTTCAATAAGTTCTAATGTTGGAGGAGGAATAGTGCCAAATCTGTCTTCGAGATTACTTGCGAACTTTGCTAAATCTGCATCATTTTCAATCGCTGAAAGCTCCTGATACAATAGAAGTCGTTCAGAAATTTGACTGACATAATAATCCGGAATTAACATTTCATAATCTGTTTCAACCACACATTCTTTAGAAGCAATTACTTCATTCTGATTGTCAAAGAGTTCTTTGAATTCGTCTTCTTTCAGTTCGCCAACAGCTTCATCCAGAATCTTGTGGTACATATCAAACCCAATTTCGGAAATGAAACCGCTTTGTTCTCCGCCCAATAAATTGCCGGCACCTCTGATGTCTAAATCGCGCATTGCAATTTGGAAACCGCTGCCCAAGTCTGTAAATTCTTCTATTGTTTTGAGTCTTTTTCGAGCTTCTTCTGTTAACGAAGAAAGGGGAGGAGCAAGCAGAATACAATATGCCTTTGTGTTAGAACGCCCGACTCTACCTCGCATTTGGTGTAAATCGCTCAATCCAAACATGTGTGCATTGTTTATAATAATGGTGTTACCATTTGGAATGTCAAGTCCTGTTTCGATAATTGTGGTAGAGATGAGTACATCAAATTCGCCTTCAATGAAACGTATCATTGTTTTTTCCAAATCATCACCTTCCATTTGACCATGTGCAACTGCTGTTCTAATATCAGGCATTTCATTCTCTATCATTTTGCGAATTGCTTCAATGTCTTTGACTCTGTTGTGAACAAAAAATACCTGACCTCCGCGGCTCACTTCCTTGTCAATAGCATTGATAATGACTTCTTTGTTAAAAACATGTAATTCAGTTTGAATGGGCTGTCTGTTGGGAGGAGGGGTGTTAATCACTGACAAATCTCTTGCTCCCATTAATGAAAAGTGAAGTGTGCGCGGGATTGGTGTAGCGGTGAGTGTCAGGGTGTCAATATTTACGCGGAGTTCACGCAGTTTTTCTTTTGCACTCACACCGAATTTTTGTTCTTCGTCTATGATTAAAAGACCTAAATCCTTGAATTTAACATCTTTTCCAATCAATCGATGTGTTCCAATGATGATGTCAGTTTTACCTTCGCTTAATTTCTTAAGCGTTTTTTTTTGCTCACTTGGAGATTTAAAACGATTTATAAAATCAACTGATACAGGCAGATTTTCCATGCGTTCTCCAAATGTTCTGTAATGCTGATAAGCAAGAATGGTAGTGGGAACTAAAACAGCAACTTGTTTGCCGTCCAACACAGCTTTGAATGCAGCTCTGATTGCTACTTCTGTTTTGCCAAATCCAACATCACCACAAAGAAGCCTGTCCATTGGTTGGTTTTTTTCCATGTCTTTCTTTACTTCATCTGTTGCTTTAGCTTGGTCTTCTGTGTCTTCATAGAGGAAGGAGGCTTCTAATTCATTTTGCAAATAATTATCAGGGCTAAACGCAAAGCCGGGCTGCGCTTTTCGGGCTGCATAAAGTTTTATTAATTCGCGTGCAATGTCTTTTACCTTTCGTTTGGTATTTGCTTTTTGCTTTTCCCAAACCCCACTTCCCAATTTGTGCACTTTCGGAATGGTGCCTTCTTGTCCTGAAAAACGTGAAATCTTATGAAGTGAACTAATGCTCACATAAAGCATATCATTATCTCTATACACAATCTTAACCACTTCTTGGATTTTGCCTTTAACATCCATTTTTTGTAGTCCGGCAAATTTCCCAACCCCATGATCAATATGTGTAACAAAATCACCTATTTTTAACTCTTGAAGTTCTTTTAGGGTAAGAGCCGCATTTTTATTTGTTCTGCTATGTTTGTTTTTATATCGGTAATAGCGGTTAAAGATTTGATGCTCAGTATATAATGCAATTTTTAAATCTTTATCTACAAAGCCTAATGATAGAGCATGGTAAATAGGTTCAAATTTGATGTCGCGTTGCTTATCCTTAATTATTGCTTCAAGCCGTTCCAATTGTCGTGGTTGCTCAGAAAAAAGAAGGTTTTTGATTCCTAAAACTTCATTTTCTTTCAAATGATTAAGCGCTAGGTCTAAGCCTTTGCCGAACAAGGGTTGTTCTTTTTGGTTAAAATTAATATCGTGATTACTTTTGAGTTTAAAGTATGAGCCAAATTCAACAATTGGAAATTTGCATAACTCTCTATAAGTTGTCCCCATATTCAAAAAGAATTCCGAGTTAGAAATTTCCTTTTCGATATTCTCTAAAATCCATGCTAAATCCTTAACAAATACAATAGTGTTTAACTTGAGATATTTGAAAAATGAGTCTGCATTTTGTGCGTTTTGTAGTTGAGAAATATTGGGCACCAATTTGAACCATTGTACTTTGCTGACTGAGAGTTGAGTTTCAGGGTCAAAAACCCTGATTGATTCAATAGCATCTCCATCCAAAGCAATACGATAGGGTAAATTAGAATCATAAGAGAATATATCAATGATAGAGCCTCTAATTGCAAAATGCCCCGGTTGAAATACAAACTCTTCACGTTCATATCCTTGTTCATCTAGCACCTCAATCATAAAGTCAATGTCAAAGTTGTCAGCTACATTCAGAGTAACGGTCTTGTTTTCAAGCAAAGAGCCTTCTATTGCTTTTTCAGAAATTGCAGAGGTATAAGTTACAATGAGTAAGGGTTTGTTGCTGTTGTTAATTCGCTCTAATGCACTTGTTCTCAACTGTAGCTTGTCAGGCATTTGTTCAGTTGTATCAAAGGGCTTTTTATAGGAATCATAAAGTAACACTGTGTTTTTTTCCATCTCCATGTTTTCTAAATCATTTCTGAAAAACTCCGCCTCCTCTTCTGTAGGCAGGATGATAACAAAATGACTTTGCAGGTTTTGAAATAATGAACTGAAAAGTACGGCTGACGCTGATCCGGACAACTTGTTTAAATGTATGCTTTTACCATTTGGGCGTAGAAATTCACCCATTCCTTTGATTGCAGGATGAAACTCAAAAAGATGTTTTAATTCACTAATCTTCACTTAACCAAGCCCAACGAGGATCAAATATAACGTGTGCAAAGATAGCGTTTGCATAATGTTGATTGCATAGACTTGTTCTTAAAAAATTGCAGATTAAAATTTAAGTATTGATATTGGGTTTAACCTATTTGTTAATCCTTGAATGACTTATAGTCGCGTTGCAAAAATATTGGCTTGTAAGAAACAGCCATTGACAATTTTTTTGTTCACAAATGGCTGTGCAAGTTTAACAGGTACTTCCATCCTGTATGTAAATCCTGCATTTTCTAATTGTTGCAGAATATCAGCTAAGAATGGAGTTTCGTTTTCTCGTTGATGATATTCAATAAAGATGTTTTTGATTTTTGGGAAATGTTTGGCAATATGTGGAATTAATATCCTTTCGGCTCCTTCAATGTCAATTTTTAGCATGTCTATGTTAGTAAATGAGTCTAAATAGTTGCTAAAATCAATTGCTTCTACACTGTTGTTACCGGTACTTTCCACTATCATACCACCGTCTTTTCCATCAGAAAGAAAGCTGATTTTTTCATTTTTAACATATACTGCTTGATTGAGTATATGAACGTTAGGCGATGTTATTGGTGCTAAATTTTGTTTTAATTTTTCAAAAATTTCCGTGTCAGCTTCAAAACTATAAATGTTGGCACCGGGATAATGTTTTGCAAACCAAAAAGTACTTAACCCAATATTTGCACCGCAATCAATGATATTTATTGAAGTTGTAGTGGTTGTGTCAAATCTATAGTATTCACGGTAGTATATTTCATGGTATTGCCAGAAGAAACCGAGTTTGTCGTTGATAATAAAGGGCTGCCCGTTTATTCTAAACTTTTGAACAGGAAATATAACTAAACGTAAACCTAAGAAAAACAACTTTCTAAAATCCTTTTGCAGTATAAACTTAAAAAGTCCACCAAAGAAATATATCAATAAGCCCCTAAGCATGTACCCATAAAATTTCTGCAAAGGAAAGTAAATTCTGTGTCAAGTTTGTTGTAAAATCTTGCAGCAATGGTAATTGCTTATGTTGACTTGTGTAGTTTGTCTCTTGGTAAGGTGTTGAAGAGTCATCAACATAAGTCTCAAAAAGAATTTCTGATGGCTATATTTGCGGACTGATTTTGCAATAAAACATCTTGAAAATACTTTTTGTAGCCAACCGTTTTCCCTTTCCTCCACACAGAGGAGATAAGATTAAAATTTATAATCTGGCACGTAAACTTGCGTTAAAACATGAGTTAATATTGGTTACATTCACGCAAGATAAACAAGACCTTGCAAATCTTTCTAAGTTAAACCATATTTTTTCGAGAGTTGAAACTATACACTTGCCTCAATGGAAGTCAGTGTTGTCTTGCAGCCGTTTTTTAATTGACAAAAGCCCATTACAAGTATTGTATTTTCGCTCAAATGCGTTTAAAAAATTATTGTCAAAAGTGGTAGCAGAAGAACAGCCGGATGTTGTGCATGTGCAACATTTGCGTATGTCTCAATATCTGAATCAATTAGCAGGAATTCCGGCTTTATTGGATTTGCCGGATGCATTCAGTATGTATTGGGAGCGAAGAAAAAATCAAGCTGCCGGAGTGCTGAAAAAAATGTTTAACACAATGGAATTTAAGAGGCTGGAAAAATATGAGCTTATTCTGAAACGATTTAACCTTTGTGTTGCATGTTCTAAAGAGGATGTAAATTATTTGATTAAAAAGCATGAATTGACGAATATCAAGGTATTGCCAAACGGAGTTGATGTAGAAGTGTTTTCTTCAGGAATGGGTCATGATTATAGTCAGAATAAGATATTATTATTTACGGGAAATATGAATTATGCTCCCAACGTTGACGGTGTGCAATACTTTGTGAAGGATATTTTGCCATTGATTCATAAAAAACACCCGCAAGTTAAATTTGTTATTGCGGGACAAAATCCTGTTCACTCTGTTCTTACATTGGCATCAGAACAAGTTGAAGTTACAGGTTTTGTAATAGATATTGTGGACTATTATAAACAAGCAGCGGTTGTTGTTGCACCCTTGCGTATAGGAGCCGGAACTCAAAATAAAGTGCTTGAGGCTTTGTCTATGGCTATTCCGGTGGTTTGTACGCGAGTTGGTTTTGAAGGATTGGGAATTAAACAAGGTGAAGGTGCCTTTATGGAAACAGAAAATACTGCTTTTGCAAACAGGGTAATGGAGTTATTGGACAATCAAGAATTAAGAAAAAGTACAGGGCTGTCCGGACAGGCAATGATTCGAAAACAATTTGATTGGAATGTTGTTGCGAGTGTGTTAGAAGAGTATCTAAAAGAAATTAAGCATGGGTAGGATTCGCTTTTTTGGTGCCATTATTATCTTATCTCTGATTATACAAGCTGCGTATTTTGGAGATGTTAAATCCATGTTTGGAGACTCTGCTTTTACAGTCTTTAAAATTCTGAATTTTGAATCGATACCGGTTGAGCATGATCGTTATGCAGGGGCAATTGTGAATATTCCTGCGTATTTAGGGATGTATTTTGATGCCCCAATTTCGTTAATTTTTAAACTTTATGCAATAGGACCTTGGTTGTTGATATTGGGAGTTTTTAGTTTGTTGGTTTATTTAAAAAGACCTGTTGAGTCGCTGACCTTAGTCATTTCCTTAGTATGGTTTATGAGAGAAAGTTTCTTTATTACGACAGAAGTACCGGCTGCAGTGTCATTCTCGTTATTGTTTAGTGTGTTTTTGTGGTGGCAGAATAATAATCAAATTGTGCGAGATTGGCGTCCGGTATTGATTGGGTTATTGGGTGTAATCGGGGCGGTTTTCTCGCATCCCATTGGCTTGATATTAGTATCCTTCTTATTAGTATTGAAGTTCACGGACAGTATAAAGGAATTTAGGAAATGGTGGTATTTTGCCATTCCTTTGCTGATTGTTATACTGTTAAAGTCAGCTTTTTTTTCGACTTCCTCTTATGAAGAATCATTTTATACAAAATTGTTTAAAGACATAACATGGGTGCAAGGTTTTACAGATTTATATTCAGTACAATTCTTTTTTAAAGCACAAAACGGGATGTATTTATTGTTGATTTTGCTTTGGATATTAGCCTTGTTTAGACTCAACACAAATGAAGCACGTCCTACATTTTTATTCAGCTTAATAGGGCTGCCGGTTTTGTGGGTATTAGTCATGGTAACTTTTAAAGAAGGGGATGTAAATCCCATGATGGAAAAGAGTTATTTAGCGATAGTAATGCCCGTAGTTTTTGTATTTATTTTTAGAAGTTACCAATTGTACAAAGGAATAGGAGGGATGGTGTTTCTTTCTTTTTGGGTTATTAGTTTAATCAGTATAAGCAACATTGCTAAAATTGGCAATGAAGTCTATGCAAAGCGTTTAAATCGTTTAGAGAAATTAGTAACCATGCAACAGCGAACCGGACACGACAAATTTTATGTAGAAAAAGCACAAATTAAAGGAGATGTTTGGCTTACCCATTGGGCTCTGCCTTTTGAAACCTTGTTAATGTCTTTAGAAAAAAATGGAGTTGGTAAGCTCACTGTGTTAGATATGTCAACAAGAAACTTGCCCAACCTTAATTCACATCAATATTATGGACCTGATTGGTTTGGCGCATGGGATGTGAACACTTTAAATAAAAAATACTTTTCACTATCAAAATCTGAATGGGTGAAAATAGGTAGTCTTGATTTTGTAGAATAATGCCTTTAGTGGGTAAGTCGTGTATGTTTCTTATGGTATTCGATTTGGAATTTCAAAATCTTTGAGCATATATTTGTAGAGACCTAACGTTAGTTAGCTATGAAGGTGGCGAAAAGACAGTTAATAATAGATAAAGCGCTGGAATTAATCAGAAAAAACGGATACCACGCAACAGGAATGAGAGAACTTGCAAAGGCTTTTGACATGGAAGCCCCAAGTTTATATAATCATATTAGTTCTAAAGAAGAAATTTTACAAGAAACATGCTTTGGCATGGCAGATAAGTTTATAACTGCATTGGATGAAGTCAATGATATTTATTTTAATGGCGAAGAAAAATTACGCATGGGAATAAGAAATCATATAGAAATTCTTACAGCGAACTTAAATGCGACCCATGTGTTTTTATATGAATGGCAGAATTTAAGTGAGCCATATTTGAGCAAATTTGTAGAATTAAGACATCAATACCAAGACGGTTACAGACAGATTATTATGACAGGCGAAAAAGAAGGTGTGTTTAAAGAAAGTGATATCAAGTTTGCAACACTAACAATATTATCTGCAATAAACTGGGTTATAGAGTGGTATAGACCGGACGGCAAAATGAGTCCAAAAGAAATTGCAGATAAACTCACTGACTTTATTTTGTCAGGACTAAAAAAAGAAAAAATATAAATCATCAATACTTATGTACGGAAACGCTTACATCGACCCCGACCAAACCCCTAACAAATATACTCAAGACGAAGATCTTGAAAAACTTGCTGAATTTGAGGCAAGGATTGAAGGAGGAGATAAAATTGAACCCAAAGATTGGATGCCCAAAGAGTACAGAAGGCAATTAGTAAGAATGATTGAGCAGCATGCTCATTCTGAAATTATTGGAGCTTTGCCTGAAGGTACATGGATAACACGTGCGCCCGGCTTTAGACGTAAACTGGCACTAATGGCTAAGGTACAAGACGAAGTAGGACATGCTCAATTACTTTATAGCGCTGCCGAAACTCTTGGTAAATCACGTGAAGAAATGATAAATGACTTAATTAACGGTAAGTCAAAATATTCTAATGTGTTCAATTACCCGGCAGTAACTTGGGCAGACTCTGCCATCATTGCATGGTTGATAGATGCAGGTGCAATCGTAAATCAACTTGCCAATTCAAAAGGTAGCTATGGTCCCTATTGCAGGGCACTTGAAAGAATTTGTGTAGAAGAATCTTTTCACTTGAAATATGGACATGATAATGTTGTATTCTTAGCAACCGGCACTAAAACCCAACGCGACATGGTGCAAGATGCGCTCACAAGATGGTGGACTCCTATCATGCATTTCTTTGGACCAAGCGACAAAATCTCAGTACACACTGAAACATTGATGAAATGGAAAGTAAAAATGGCTTCAAACGATGAAATGCGCCAAACTTTCCTTAATATGTATGTCCCTAAAATTTGGGATTTAGGTCTTGTAATTCCTGACCCAAACTTGAAGAAAAATGAGAGTACAGGACTCTGGGAATATACTGAGCCGGATTGGGAAGAATTTAAAAGAGTTATTAATGGTGATGGACCTTGTAATAAAGAAAGACTTGCTGTAAGAAAATATGCTGAAGAAAAAGGAAGATGGGTGCGCAAGGCGCTTTTAAAGAAAGATGCAGAATATGTTACTCCGCTTGTTTAATTAAATAATGAAAAAGAAAATATGAAAATACATTCATTAGACCCTAGAATTACTCGTGCAGAAATAGATAGTGAAAAACCGTTTGAAGTAGCTAAAGAATTAGATCAGTGGCAAACCTATGAGGTTTTTCATCAAACCAAGCGCGGGCTACAACATCAACATGTAGGTTGTGTTCATGCACCTAACGCAGAAATGGCACTCTTGTTTGCTAAAGAAGTGTATGGACGCAGAGGTATGTGTGTAAATCTGTGGGTAGCCAAGTCTGCTAATATTTATGCATCTGACTATGAAGATGCAGATATTTTTGAGGCAGAAGAAGTCAAAACATATCGAGATCCGGGTTATTATAAAGTGATGGATAGAATTAGAGCATTTAAAGAAAAACAACAATCGTTATGAACATATCTGAAAAAGGATTTGAAGCAATCAAGGATTTGCTCTATAAAATGGCTGATGACCAATTGATTATTGGGCATAGAAATTCTGAATGGACAGGGTTAGGTCCTGTATTAGAAGAAGATATTGCGTTTTCTTCAATGGCTCAAGATAAACTTGGACATGCACAAGCGTTATATGAAATTCTTAGCCAAATGGGAGAGGGAGACCCTGATACCATAGCGTTTATGCGTAATGCAGAGCAATTTCATTGCTGCCATTTGGTTGAACTCCCGATTGGAGAATATGAATTTAGTTTAATGCGACATTTTTTCTTTGATAATGCTGAATTATTACGCTTCGAAATGTTGGCAAACTCATCTTTCGAACCATTGTCCTTCCTTTCTAAAAAAATTAAAGGTGAAATCAAATATCATACTATGCATGCGGATGTTTGGATATCTCAGCTGGGCAACGCTTCTGAAGAGAGTAATATTAGAATGCAAAATGCGCTGAATGCCACATTCTCATTGGCACTAGGAATATTTGAAAAAGGAAATTTTGAAGATGTGTTAATATCAGAAGGTATTTTTGATGGAGAAGAATCGCTTAAAGCCAAGTGGCTCAATGTAGTGATTCCAATACTTGAAAAGTCAGGGTTGAATGTTCCGGACCCAAATGCAACAACTGCTTCTATGGGTGGACGTAAAGGAAATCATACCGAACATTTACAATCGCTGTTAAATGAAATGACAGAAGTATTTAGAATAGACCCTGCAGCAGAATGGTAGATAAGCGAGGTGTGAAATGTTAGTTACCCAAGCAGATGTGCTCAATGCGCTCAAAGAAGTAAGCGACCCTGAAATTCCCACTATTTCTATTGTGGATTTGGGGATTGTTACAAAAATTGTTATTAATCCTGAACAGACATACGTAGAGCTGACTCCTACATTTGCAGGTTGTCCGGCACTTAGAATAATGGAAACATTGGTAGTAAATAAACTAAGTGAAAAAGGGTTCGCTAACCCTGTAGCTAAAACAACTTTTGAAGTTCAATGGAATACAAGTATGATTTCAGAAGCCGGTTTGTTTGCATTAAAGAAGCATGGACTTGCTCCACCTCAACCGATTGATGGAGAATTAAATTTGAATGATTTAAAGAAAATCCCTTGCCCTTATTGCGACAGTCCAAATACTGAACTCAAAAGCCCTTTTGGTCCAACTCTCTGTCGTTCAATACACTATTGCAACGATTGCCTGCAAACGTTCGAGGCGTTTAAACCCGTACAATAATCCTTGCCGGGTTGCAAACTGATTTATTGTATATCATGCAATAGAGTAGTGATTGCTAATGTTGGACTATCGCACTGCAACAGAACTCATTAGCAAAATATGTTGTAATTGACAAAAGCATTGAGCCAATGTGTAAGATTTCCGTCAACGGAGAAATTCTTATCAATGGTCATTCTAAGATTGTTTTGGGCGAAATGATGTTCAAACAGAGTTGATGAATACACCTGTTGCAAATCATGATTTGAAAGAAGTAAGAGTTCATTGGACAACATTTGAAAGATGGCGTATTTTAAAATATTTAAGCACAAGTGTTTGAAAAGCAGATTGAGTGCTTTAAAAAAGGAGAGGGGAAGTATATTTGTGAGTTCCCGACAAGCGAAACCGACCTGCGCTCCATTCAAAAGATACTCAGATACAATAATAGAAAAACTACAAAAATCTAATTTTATAAGGGTACAAAAAGCCTTCCAAAACATCAAAAGTCCGTTTTGCGATTTGTAGTATGAATAATACACCAAGCCAAACAAGAGTAAATTATTTGTGTATTTTTGTTGCATATATAAATGAGTTTCCGGCTAGCATAAAAGACTACATCACAACGCTCACAACTCCTATATAAACCACCCAAAAAACCAACTTAAAAAGCATAGTTGAAAAAACAAGTGTGCTTAAAACGCTTCTAATGAAGCCGTTTTTGATGTTTTTTTCTTTTTTTAGAGAGTTGTGCAACAGCTACCCGTGTTAGCACTCGTTTTTCTTTTCAATTCGTCAATTTTGGTCTCTCCGTTTTTACTAAAAGTCCGTTTGCAATAAAACTATCTCCTGTTGTCAATTCTATTGTGTAAGTTAATTGTTCCTCTTCAATTGTCTCAATGGAAATTATGTTTATAAACTTATTTTCAGTCGGGATAAAAACTCTGTCACCGATTTTTAATTGAATTACTTCAGATGTTTGTTCGTAATTGTTGTTTGATTTAGTTGGGTTTACTGATGCCCAAATTTTGTCTTCTGTCCAAAATGGGTGGTCGTCAGTTGCAATTATTTCTCTGTCTGAAAAGCGTAGTTTTAAAAGATAGGTATGTCTTGCTATAGTAAGTTCTGAAACTTTCACTTTGTCCAAATTACCTGTCAAATTATTGTATGTAAGAACCCAATCTTGATTTGTTATTTCTTCTATTTTCTTTGTTGAATTGTCAGCCATTGTGATTTGTGTCCCTGCTGCGAAACAATGAACGTCTAAGCCGTCAAAATTGATTTCACTAACAGCAACGTCATCGTATTTTGTGCCTTTGTAAATTTCTAAAATCTCTAAGGTTAGAATTAAGTCCTTTGTGCTATCAGTAGATTGAATAGGATTGATTTTAAAAGACTGAGTGTTGTTAATGTCTTTAAGTTCAAGAATTGCTGTCGGTTTGCCGTTCACAATCATTTTGAACTTTGCTACTCGTGAATTTGCTTTCCACAAGTCAGTATTTTTAATGTACCCGTTCCAAATTATTATTTCATTTACCCTTGGTGCATATGGTTTGAAATGAAAATTTATTTTATTTCCGATTGAACCGTTTGAGTTGTCAGGAATCCACGCAGTAAAAAGGTCAAAGTCGTGAATGTTGTCTGGTAAGTATGTTATTTTTCCTTCGTCTTTTAAATACGAAGAAGAGGTTATTTTGTAAGGTCCACCGCCACAATACCAACTGCAACCAACACCTTGCGTCAATGGACCGTAACCGCTTTCTAAAGAGTCAATCATTTTTTTGTCTTGCTCTGAAAGTTTCTCATAGTCAATCTCACCCGAATTGATTTTTCCATATTGGTCAAGTGCTTTTTGCCAAATTATTTGGTCTGCTTTTTTAAAGTCATTAGAAGCGTTAACTGTCGCCTGAATAATCGGCAAATTTTGACCTGAAATCGAAAGTCCCAAAGTCAAAAAGAAAATTGTCAATATGTAAGCTGTCTTTGTCATTTGTTGTGTCTTCCTAAAATGCCTGCTAACGGTTGGCAGCTACAAGAAGTTGGCGATTTTCACCACAACTACCCGTGCGGAGAACCAAATATTCATTAACCACAAATATGTCTGCGGAACACTCAACCGCCAATTTATTGTAGGTGCTGCTATGCCCAGTACTTTGTCCTTTTTCATAAGTTTAATATCAAGCCAAACCACTTCCATCAATTTTCCTTTCGAGGAATCAGTAATTTGCTTTTTTGATTGGAACATCCTGTTTCTTTTATAGTTTCGGAAGGAATTAATTTGATTGTTTTGTCAGCCGTATCTCCAAGTCTGAAATGATAATATGTGTCGCAATTTAAAGAATCTATCACTATCTTTATTTCCTTTCTGCCAATTTGTAATTTGCAGTACATAGCACCGGAAGTATGTGAGAAAGTGACCACACTATCAGTTTCCGATACCTTAAAGCTTCTAATTTTTTTTCCGTTAGATGACAGCCCTATTTCTACTTTAACCATTTGTCCTGCCAGTCTCCATTCTTTGATATTGATGCATGTCAACCCACAACCTGGTTGAGCCTTAAGCATAAGTTTTGGAATGCAGATTATCAGAATCAAAAGGACTATTCTCATATTAATTATTGGTTTTTTTATCTTCTATTACTATGTTCTATGCAGCCATAACTATTTAATATGACCCAAATCATTGGAAGTGCCTGATTTATTTTTTGAATGTCAGTGAATATATCTCTAGACATTGGGGCATTATAATTGGTTGTAATAATCCAATTTTTATCGAGTGTTTTTCGAATTCTATAAATACCAAAATTATTGCTTTCTAAAACTGACCGAATGGTTTTTTCGTCAACTAATTCATTTATCATAAAATCTAAAGTTTTATCTATGCCATTGGCACCATAAGCACATTCTAAAACATACTGCAATTTATAAGTTTTTAAATACTGGCTTTCTTCAATGGCTTTTCTAAACTCGCTTCTCTTTGCCGAGTCTGTAGGCCAATGTATGTTTGTATCATATATAATATGGTTGGTGTCTGATGGATCTGCAATCCTTCTAAGTTTTTTTATTTCTTTCCAAAATTCAAGAATGAATGATGCCATCTTCGAAGAATCAGAATAGTAAGAATCTGCCAATTCAAAAGAAACATTCTCCAAAGGTGAAGAAAGTGGAAAAAAACCCATGGGGGTTGGTAAATAAAAATCTCCCGGTTTTCCCAAGGCTATCCTTTTTCTTAACCTTCCATGTGGATTAAGTTGTATGTGTTGCATTTGTTTTTCATAACCCTGTGCCTCAACTTCTATTTTATAGACTCCTACTGTTGGTGTTTTTATGAAATATAGACCATCATAACTGTGTGTTGTAAAAGTGTCAGAAAAACCCTTGTAATTGCTTAAAATAATTCGGGCATTTTCTATTGGCTTGCATTCTGCATTCATGACCCAAAAATATGAACTGTCAAGATTGCTGTGTTTCTTGCTATTGAAATATTGTAAATTATCTCTTAATTTTATTGAATTTGAATCTATAAGAACACCATGCGGAATTCTCTGTACCTGACTAAAAACATTGTGAGGATGAAAAACTATTAAAATAAATAACAAAGCTGGCATGAACAAAATTCCTTTTAGGAATTCTGATAATAGGTAAACCAAACTCCCTATATTGTAAATGGTAATAATTTTATACGATAATTTCATTTGGATTGTTCATTCAAATTTAGTATATAAAGTTCAAATTTTATTTTCTTGATTCCAAACCTTTTTGTGTAAGTATTGTACATGTCATTTTTTCTTATTGTTTGTGAATTAATGGGTTGTCATAGTATTGGGCATAACGTTTTGCAGCTTGGCGAAGTGGCGGATTTAGAAGCACTTACTTTCAATTTAGCACTAATGTTCATTTGAAAACCCAAAGTTCAATTTAGCACCGAACCCGCCATTTTGCCAAACCGCTGTGCCTGTTGCACAACCACACCCATAACTTCATTAGGCAAATATAAATCAATTATGCATGTATTAACAAAAGTGCAATAAATGTGCGTAATTAATTGATTGTCAGTGTCGTATATTTTGTCTTAAAAATTTCTTTTCTTATCTTTGATGCATGCAGGGACGTAAGGATATTCAACCAAAAATGTTGTATCAAGTAAGCATTGACAGCATGGTACCAACTGACAATTTTTATCGCTTATTATCACAAACCCTTGATACAGCATAGCGCTAACCATGCAAAAAATAGAGGCAACTGCGCAAAACACCTTTCGTTTTTTTATTGACTACATCACAACGCTCACAACTCCTATATAAACCACCCAAAAAACCAACTTAAAAAGCATAGTTGAAAAAACAAGTGTGCTTAAAACGCTTCTAATGAAGCCGTTTTTGATGTTTTTTTCTTTTTTTAGAGAGTTGTGCAACAGCTACCCGTATTATGGGCTGCCTTTCTCTTATCGTTTGTTTTCAGATGTTCAAGCATAATTTAGTCAGTTCAAATTTTCCTTCTTCTAAATCAAAGTATTCTATTTTATTTTCCAAGCTATTATCGTAATCATTATGGTCATCTTCAGTATTTTCACTATCGTCATTTTTTTCAAAACGAAAAACTCTATACTCTGCCGTCAAGGAATAATTAATGTTGTTTCTGCCCCAAGATGACTCTGAAATTGTTATGATATAATTATTATCAATTTTAAATTCTCTTGATAGGTTACCATTAGGATTTCCACCTGTTCCTAAGTCAGCAAAGAACCAATCACTTAAATGTCCTTCCTTATTCATACTTGCTAATATGCCTATAGACATAGCGTATTGTCCTTTTGGTGTCAGTGTGATGTGAAGTAGATAGTTGTTACTGTCCACTTTTATAAATCCAATTATTGCTATTTCTTCTAAGTTTTCAAGGTCCAGACAGTTTTTAACGTCTTCACAGTCCATTTGTCCAAACGGAGAACTTACAATATTGTTGACTCTTTTTGGTTGAGTTGAAATCAATTTAGTTACAAGAAATGTACTGTCTTTATCAGTCAATATTTTCCTTTGATTCTGAATGTCACTGTTATATTGAGATGTGTATGGCACTTTCAAATTTTGTGCGTTCTCTAATAGTGATTTAAAGTCAGATTGTCCGTAAACAAAGCCTGTCGTGATTAAAAATATTATTAATGTTATTCTTTTCATTTTCGGTGTCGTCTTTTAAGGTTGCCCATAACGTTTTGGCGCTTGGCGAAGAAGCGGATTTCGAAGCACTAAACAGTCTGCCAGCACTGAACTTGATACGAAGCACAAAGCTTCAATTTAGCACTAAACCCGCTTTTTTGCCAAGCGCCTGTTATGCCTTGTTTTTAAATTTTCGTCTGTGTTTCATTATGTAATTTGTAGAGTCCGGTTTAATGTCAAACTGTTGAAATTTATATTGTTCATTAATGTCTTTTCCTTCGTTTAATTTATAGTCAAACACTTTCTTTAGAACAAATGTGCTGTCATTTAATATATCGCCTTTCTTTTCAACTAAATAATATGCTCCAATCCAATTTACGTAATACTGAATAATAATTTCATTATTCTCCGTTTTGAAAACACCTTTTCCCCAAATAGGATACCTGTCTTTGTAATTTCTTATGTCACATTCAAAATGCTTTTTAGCATTGTCAAATGTATTTTGGTCAAGTAGTCCGCAGTTAGTTGAATAGTCAAACACATAGTTTTCTTGAAAACCTGTTGAAATACCAAAAGTCAATAAAGTACCGTCTTTGTGAAGAGTCAAAGGTCTAATTTGTTTTTGTAAATATGGCTTTGTGCTGTCTTGACTGAAACCACCGTATGAGTTTTTAAAATAAGGGAATGTCATTTCTTCTTTTTCTTGGTAGTAATAGCCGTCAGTTCTTATAGGTCTTAACTTGTCTCCAACTTTGTCTAAATTGATAACATATTTCTTGTGGTTAACAACCATACATGAAGTCAAAGTCAACAGTGTCAATAATGATATTTTAAGCTTAATTTTAGTCATTCATTGTCGTTTGATTGTCGGTCTCTTAAAATAAGGCACGTTTTAGGGCTTGGCGAAGGTGGCGATTTTCACCACAAATGTTGATGCGGAGAACCAAACTTTGATTAACCACAAATGTGTCTGCGGAGCACTGAACCGCCACTTTTGCCAAACCCGTGTGCCTGTTGCACAACCACACCCATAACTTCATTAGGCAAATATAAATCAATTATGCATGTATTAACAAAAGTGCAATAAGTGTGCATAATTAATTGATTGTCAGTGTCGTATATTTTGCCTTAAAAATTTCTTTTCTTATCTTTGATGCATACAGGGACGTAAGGATATTCAACCAAAAATGTTGTATCAAGTAAGCATTGACAGCTTGATACCAACTGACAATTTTTATCGCTTATTATCACAAACCCTTGATACAGCATAGCGCAAGCCATGCAAAAAATAGAGGCAACTGCGCAAAACACCTTTCGTTTTTTTATTGACTACATCACAACGCTCACAACTCCTATATAAACCACCAAAAAAACCAACTTAAAAAGCATAGTTGAAAAAACAAGTGTGCTTAAAACGCTTCTAATGAAGCCGTTTTTGATGTTTTTTTCTTTTTTAGAGAGTTGTGCAACAGCTACCCGTGTTATGGCTAGTTATTTTTCGCAATATAAATTGTAATATAAATGATGAATTTCAACGTACTTATATTCGTCTCCTGGGAGATTGTGTTTTGATATAAAATGTGCTCTATCCAATTTTTGAAATCCACTTTCATAAGAATCATGAGCCTTAATGATTGTTTCTGCTTCGTCAAGAACTTTTGAGAAGTTTTTTTGATTACAAAAACTAAGCATTATTCCATAATTCTGTCTCCACGTTAAGTATCCTAAAAGTTGTTCAATAGTCTTGTGGTATAATTTTTCGCCTCCGTAAAATTTACATTCAGTAACTAAAATATTTCCCTTGTCAATATTCAAATAAATATCTGTTTTGCCTTTATTATTGAATGTTTCACCGGTTGCTTGACCTTCAAATATTGAGTTAAGGTTGGAGAGCAGTAAATCACGAAGATTGGGTTCGTCAAACTTTTCATAAGTCTTGGGTGTTTTTTCAAATTGAAGACATTGGTTATTTAAGAGTTTAATAATATCTACAACCTTTTCTCTGTCAAGTTGATAATCTTCGTCAGGTGTTTTTGGTTTTATTTTAGCAATGAATGGCTTTTTATTTACTTGTATTTGTTTAATTATGTCACTGTCTTTTCTTGCTAGTGGTATTTTAACGAGATTAACTAAATCATTTAATCTGTTTTTATCTGCGTCTAACTTGTTTTTCCTTTCGTTGATGAATTGCGTCAATCGTTGTTCTAGCTTTGAATTTTCAACCTCTATTTCAGCATTTTTTGAATGGAGCAAATTTTGAATTCCTGACCTGTTAGATGTGATTACATCTCGAACTTGTTCATTAGTTAAATTTCGTCCATATCCTTTCATCTCAACTGTAATAACAAAATAATTGCCTTTAATTTCAAACTGCGATCCGCCCGAAAGTGAAATTGAATTCGTTCTCAACTTAAATATCTGGTCAATTTTTTTATTTGGTTGAATAGGTATTTTTACCAAAATATTCTCGCATTCGATTTTTAAATCACCGTCCTGTTGATAGCCCGATTCTCTTTCATGTGCATATATAGTTTTGATGAATTTTTTATGTTCAATTGATTCTTCCTTATTTGGGTCGAGTTCAATCGGGTCTAGCGCAATGTCCATATAAAATTTAACCAAATCTTCGGTCGGTTGAGCTATTATATAGTCATCCGACTCAGTCGCTATTTTCAACTTTATGTCGTTGAACAAGGCATTATAAAAGTCTTCGTATGTTCTGTCTGAAATTCTATTCATGTCGTTTTATAATTAGCCATAACGGTTTGGCGGCTTGACGCAGGGCGGATTTTACCGACAAATGTTGATACGAAGATAATATTTTTATCATATCGAAAATGTTCTATCGAAGTGTTTCGCCTGCCTTGCGTTCAAACCGCTTGTTGGCGGTAGTTTTTATGTTATTCTGTTCAGGATTCCTTTCAATTTTGGTTCGACATTAAGTTGTTCAAACAGCCTTTCGGCTAATTTTAAAGAGTTTTTAAAAGACAATCGTAAATTTTCAGGTTGCAAATCAGATGTAACTGTCTTGTATGCTGAATACCAAGTTGAGTCAATATCTTTTTCAAGACATTTGGTCGGACTTTCCCAATGTTGTATTTTGTCGGCTGTTATTCTTAAGAGCCAAAGTAAATATTTCTGAACATTAGACAAACTTTGATGAGCGTGAGCAAATTCACCACGTTTAATCAGGTTGCTTGTTGTTAGCAAAACATTCAAAAGCGATTCACTTAGCCACAGAGTGTTTTGATTTGTATTTCGCTCTGGTGATTTTATTTTAATCTGATTGAGCGTTTTTGCTAAAAGTCCGTCTTTGTCTACTAAATTCATTTGGTCAAAGTCGCTAAAAGCAACCATACCTTCCCACGATTTAATAATTTCAATTTCTTCTGTTGTTAAAAAATGAAATTCGCCTCTGACCATATTGTCGAAAATAGCCACTTCACTTCCATATTCGTTGGTAAAATACAATAGAACTGGGTGAATTTGGCTTACCCATTTTTCTGATGAAAAATCATCTTTACTTTTCAAGAAAATATAAAATTCGATATCGGAATATTTGTCTCCTTCGTTTTTAGTGAATGAACCATACATAAAAACTACGGAAACATTTTTGTCTTGTTGGGCTATAGATTTAGTTTTACTAATCATTTGTAACTGTATCATTTTTTTTGGGTTTAAAAGTGAATAATACAAACCCTCATTACTTTTAAAAGCAATGTTAGAGAGTTCTGTTTTATTTGTTCGGACAGTTACTTATAGCTTCATCGGATTATCTTTTCTATTATGTTATTATAGTGTTCGGTAAAATTACCACCAACTTCTGACTAGCTTGCTGAAGTGGCGATTTTCACCAACAAATGTTGAAATGAAGATAGTTTTTAATCTCCGTAGATATCTGAATCTATATCAATTGAAATGTCAGATATAGTAATTTGTTTTGCATTTTTGAAATCAAACTTTCCCTTTGCCGAAAATGGCTTACTGTAATTCTGATTAAAGCTATGATCGCCTTTACTTGCTCCCATTACCAAATCTGCTGAAAAGTTTCCGCTTTTTACCGTAAATTCCCGTTTAGGAATATCAACGAAAATATTATTATAATCTACTTCACTTTCCCAAAAGTCACAACCATAATTGCCCGGATTTGTGTTGTTAAGGACATCATTCCAAATTTCCATATCTGTACTAATTTCTTCAGCTATTTGTTCTCTTATTTCATCTATAGTCATATTATTAAGTTTTTATTAAAGGTTCGTTCTAAAATTACCGACAACGGTTTGGCGCTTGGCGCAGTGGCGGATTTCGGAGCACAATACTGTCAATACACCACAAAAGTTGATGCGAGGTAGAATGTTCAATTAAGCACTTCACCCGCCATTGAGCCAAACGCCTGTGCCTGTTGCACAACCACACCCATAACTTCATTAGGCAAATATAAATCAATTATGCATGTATTAACAAAAGTGCAATAAATGTGCATAATTAATTGATTGTCAGTGTCGTATATTTTGCCTTAAAAATTTCTTTTTTTATCTTTGATGCATGCAGGGACGTAAGGATATTCAACCAAAAATGTTGTATCAAGTAAGCATTGACAGCTTGGTACCAACTGACAATTTTTATCGCTTATTATCACAAACCCTTGATACAGC